>CACZRR010000058.1 GCA_902783595.1 uncultured Bacteroidota bacterium | reverse complement strand
CTCCCAACTCTGCCGAACAATTTTTTTTTCTTACATCAAGAAAAAGTTGTATCTTTGCACTCTGTTAATTCAATACAGATTAATAACAATTATTTAAAAACCAAACAATTATGCCAACAAGAATTAGACTTCAGCGTCATGGTAAGAAGAATCAACCCTTCTATCATATCGTTGTTGCGGATGGTCGTGCACCTCGCGATGGTAAATTTATCGAGAAGCTTGGCACCTACAATCCGCTAACCAACCCCGCCACTATCGAGCTCAACTTCGAGAGCGCCGTACAGTGGATCAAGAACGGTGCACAACCCAGCGACACCGTCCGCAATATCCTTAGCTACAAGGGCGTCCTCCTCCGTCGCCACCTCCAGATCGGCGTCGAGAAAGGTGCCATCAGCCAGGAAACCGCCGATGTGCGCTTCAACGAGTGGCTGCAGGCCAAAGAGGCCAAGATCAACAGCAAGCGCAACGACGTAGAAAACGAGGCCCGCAACGTGCGTAAGGCCCGCCTCGAGGCCGAGAAGAAGGCCAACGAGACCAAGGCTGCCGCCGTCGCCGCCAAGCGTCAGGCCGCCGCTGAAGCCGAGGCTGCCGCCAAGGCCGAAGCCGAAGCTGCCGCTGCCGCCGAGGCAGAGGGTGATGCCCCCGCCGCCGAAGCCGAAGCCCCCGCCGAGGCCTAAGCAACACAGCGCGCCACGCGCTACAATCTAGCAAACACCAAGTCCCGCCCATCATCGGCGGGACTTCGCTTTCTCTCGTCCCTCCTGCATTTTCTCCACATTTGCAAAAAAAAATTGGAAAAATGTAAAAATCTTCCTATCTTTGCATTTTCTTAAGCGTGAATAATATTATTCTAAAATACTACAACATGATGAAGCACTATCTACCCTTTGTTGCATTTGTCTGCGCCCTCTTCGGCATGGCTGCACCGCTGCATTCCCAGGATTGTCCGGCGCCGACGGGCCTTTCCGCCACCGCCGTGACAGGCACCTCGGCGACGCTCACATGCATGCCGCAAGGCTCCGAGGACAACTGGATCGTCAGCCTCAATGGCACGGCTCTCGACACCGTCTCCTCCTCCGACGACGTCGTCGACGGCGAGGGTGTCTTCCACTACACCCTCACGGCACTATCCCCCAACACCAGCTACACCGCCACGGTGACGGCATGGTGCGGCGGCACCCTCGTATCCACCGCCGCCTCCACCACCTTTGAGACGCCCTGCGCCGACATGGTGCTGCCTTTCTTTGACGATTTCGAGAGCTATACGGCCGGTAGCACGGCGTTGCCCGACTGCTGGACACGCATCAACGAATTCTCACCAACCAGTAGCAATTCGGTATTCCCCAACATCTATAGCGCTGGCGGCGTATGGGGCAATGTAATTAATTTCAACGGACAGGGTGGCACCGCCACACCGCATCGCTTTGCTGTGGCGACGCCCCATATCACCACCGCCCTCAACAACCTGGAGGTCTCTTTCGACACCTATAAGAACCACCTCTACCTCTATGCCGCCACCGACCTGGAGGATGATGCCACATGGACACTGCTGGGCGAATGGAACGTGGGATATCTGAGTGCTAACAAGCATGTGGAGATCCACACCGACTCCATGAATGCCCCCGCCGCTCCGGGCTGGCTTGTTTTCGCTGGTATAGCAAAGTCGAACGACTATTCTAACGCCTACCTCGACAACCTCGCCATCAGCGCACTCAGCGGATGCGATCGCACCGCCAGCGTGCTCGTGGAAGCCGTGACCCCCAACACCGCCACCATCTCCTGGGAGGCCGTGGAGGGACAAGAGGACTACGTGGTGATCTACAGCACAGAGGCATCCCTCGCCAACGCGGAAAGCGTCGAAGTGTCAGGCACATCAACCACACTCGAGAACCTCCAACCCGCTACATTATATTATGTGGGTGTCCAGACACGCTGCGGCGAAACGCAACTCAGCGAACCCCGCACCACTACCCTCACCACACAGTACAGCTGCTACCCCGTGACCAACTTGCGTCAGAGCGGTGCCACGAGCAACAGTGCTTCGTTCCAGTGGGATTTCGACGTCCGCGGCAACGAACATAGCGAGGTGGTGGCTGTCATCCACGACCTCACCGACACCGAGGCAGAGCCTATCACCGAACCTGCCACCGGCGAAACCTACCATTTCTTCACGGGCTTGGATAACACGCACCAGTACGAGGCCTACTTCGTCACCGTGTGCGGCGAGGACAGCTCCTTCGCCATCGGCATGCCTGTGACTTTCCGCGGCTGCGGCGAGACAATGACATCCCTCAACCCACAGCACGGCATCAACAGCTTCCCGCTGAACACCTTCTACAACTATACCTACTGTCAGATGATGTACCCCGCCGACGATTTCCTCGATATGGACACCATCCGCGGCCTGGCTGTACACCGCGACACCATCCACAACTTCACCCCCACCACACGTCTGCTGAGCATCTACATGAGCAACAGCAACCTCGATACGCTGGTGTCGCCTCTGAGCACGACAGGCATGACGCAGGTGGTGAACAACGGCTCTCTGGTGGTGGACAGCAGCGAATGGGACACCATCCTCTTCACCACCCCCTTCGTCTATGACGGCACCTCCAACGTGGTGATCACTATCGATGACAACACCTCGGGTAACACCGGCTCCAACTCCGCATGGTGGCGCTTCCACCCCACGCTGACGGGACGTATGTTCATCTCGATGTCCGACAATGTCAATATCGACCCGGCAGGCCCCACCTTCCCCACCAGCGGCTACAACACGCAGCGCAACATACTGCCCGACATGCATTTCGTGGGTATCTGCCACAACGACGGCAGCTGCGAAGCTCCTATGGTGGCCGTGGCCGCCGTGGGTGAGACAGATGCCGAGATAACATGGTTCGGCGGCACCGGCACCGAGTGGATGGTAGAGTACCGCCCCATGGGTGGCGAGCAGTGGATCTTGGCCGACACCACCGACGGCTCTCCCTACGAGCTTACGGGTCTCACACCCGGCACCAACTATGAGGTGCGTGTGGGGGTCGTCTGCACAGGCACCGACCGCTACAGCGGCACCGCTACCTTCACAACCGTCTGCGCACAGGTATCCGTACCCTTCCACTTCACTCAGAGCGAAATGGTGGCGGCAGCCGAAGCTGGATTCTCCCCCTGCTGGTCCTTCAGCGACAATTTCCGTCGCGGCACACTCAGCGACTCGCATCGCGGCTACGTGCGTAACGTCGGCAACAACCAGTGGTTCATGCTGCCCGCCGTCAACCGTCCCCTCCAAGGCACACGCTTCCGCACATGGGTGGGCGTGGGATCCGACACCGATATGAAGATCGGCGTGGCCACGCAGAACGACTGCAGCGATGTGGAGTGGCTCGACACCATCACCATCCCCGGCAGCAACGTTAACTACGGACACGTGGAGGTGACCTACTACTTCGACGACTATGAGGGCGACGCACGCCGCGTCGTGGCGAGCCCCATCATACCCACTCAGGATGCCATCTACGTCTACTATTTCGACTTCCACATCGAGGTGGAGGAATGCCGCCCCGTGGCCGACCTGGTGCTCGACTCCACCGACGCCAGCACGCTGAGCATCAGCTGGACGCCCCGCAGCCAGCAGTCGCAGTGGATCGTCTACGTAGGCGACGAGGTGGTGGGTACCACCAATATCCCCAGCTACACCATCCGCAACCTCGAGGCATACAGCCCTTATGCGGTCTCCGTACGCGGTATCTGTTCTGGTGGCGATACCACCGCAGCTACCACGGCAACCTTCCGCACCGGCTGCACAGGCGAGAGCTGCACATTCTCTATCCACTGCACCACCACCGCCGATAACGGCTGGCAGGGCGCCTACATCGGCGTGGCCGCCCAGACAGGCGACGATATTCAGGACTTTGAGGTCCTCGGATCAGTGACTATGGTCAACGCCAACCGCGTGGTGCGCACATTCGCCGTATGTGCCGATTATCCCGTCCACTTCTCCTGGAGCAGCGGTAACAACGACCTCGTCTGCGCCTTCGATATCGTCAACGAGGCTGGCGACACCATCTACCACAGCCAGGGCGGCAAGGTGGATTCACGCTACCCCGCCAACCAGGAAAACCTCGGACCCTCCTTCTATGTCGACAGCGCCATCTGCCCCTCCGGCGTGGGACCTGAGCCCGTGGGCATTGACGAGACGGCATCAAAGACCCTCGCACTCTATCCCAACCCGGCCAGCACCAGCGTGACGCTGACGGGCATGGAGAACGGCGCCGTGGTCACGCTGCTCGACTTCAGCGGCCGCGAGGTGATGCGCCGCAGCACCACAGGCGACCGTATGAACATCAGCCTCGACGGCTTGGCCAAGGGCGCCTACTTCGTCAGGGTGGCAGGTAAGAGAAGCGTGGCAACACGCAAACTCATAGTCAGATAATACGCGGAATAGCGTCAATCAGCGACCGCGTATAGGCGGTCCGCGGATTGTGGAACAGCTCGTCGGGAGTGCCGCTCTCGACGAGCTTTCCTTTTTGCATCACCACGATGCGGTCGGCCATGTAGTGGACGACGCTGAGGTCGTGGGTGATGAAAAGGTAGGTGTAGTGGTAGCGCTCCTTGAGGTCGTTGAGGAGGTTGAGCACCTGCGCCTGAACGCTGACGTCAAGGGCAGACACACTCTCGTCGCAGATGACAAGTTCGGGACGCAGGATGAGCGCACGCGCTATGCATACACGCTGGCGCTGGCCGCCGCTGAGTTCATGGGGATAGCGGTCGTACCAGTCGCCACTAAGCCCCACCTGCTCCATCAACTCCAACACCCGCTCCCTATCGCTCTGCTTTGTGTTAAGGTCAAGCTTTTCGTCAACAATATCGTCCTCCCCACTATTAACTTTCCTCTTTCCACTTTCCACTTTATGTACCCTTAGGGGCTCTTCGATGGCCTGCCCGATGGTGAGACGTGGGTTAAGGGAAGAGTAGGGGTCCTGGAAGATGATCTGCAGCTTGGGCCGCAGTGCGCGCATCTGGCGCCGCGAGAGGGAGGAAAGGGGAATGCCGCGATAGAGTACGGTGCCACCGGAGGGCTTGATGAGGCTGAGGATGGCGCGGCCTAAGGTGCTCTTGCCACAGCCGCTCTCGCCCACGAGACCCAGGGTCTCGCCTTCATAGATATCGAGACTCACGTCGTCGACACCTTTGAGGGTCTGCAGGGGGCGTCCGAAGAGATTCTTCTTCAACGTATATGTTACATCAAGGTTCCTCACCTCGATAATCTTCCTCCGTTCCTCACTTCCCACTTCCCGCTTCCCACTTTCCACTTTCCACTCGTCACTTTCCACTTCCCGTTTTCCACTTTCCGCTTCCAAAAATTCCTCTACGGTAGGCAGCCGGTGTGGACGCCTGTCGAGGGGAGGACGGCAAGCCAATAGGCCACGGGTGTAGGGCTCCTGAGGATGGTGTAGAAGGGTGGCGGCGGGTCCTTGCTCCACGACGCGACCGCGATACATCACCATGATGTCGTCGGCTACCTGACCGATGACACCGAGGTCGTGGGAGATGAAGATGACACTGATGCCGTGGCGCTGCTGCAGGCTCTTGAGGAGTTCGAGGATGGTTTTCTGCACCGTGACGTCGAGGGCTGTGGTGGGCTCGTCGGCGATGATGATGTCAGGATGGTTGATGAGCGCCATAGCTATCATCACACGTTGCTTCTGTCCTCCGCTGAGTTCGTGAGGATAGCTGTCAAAGATCTTCTCGGGGCGTGGTAGCAACACCTCGCGGAAGAGGTCGATGACCTTCTCTCGGACGGTTGATCTATGCTGCTGGGTACCGCTGGCAGCGGCTTCTTCGCCAATAGGGTCACTGTTGTCGCCTGCTATGTGGTGCGGGACTCCCGCACGCATCATCTCCGCCACCTGGCTGCCGCAGCGTTGGTAGGGGTTGAGGGAGGTCATGGGCTCTTGGAAGACCATGCTGATGCGGCGCCCACGGAATGACTGTTGCTGCTGCTCGCTGAGTGCGAGGAGGTCAGTGCGGAGGAATGGGTCGTCGTCGTAGAGCCATGCATGACCTTCGACGGTGGCCTGGGATGGCAGCAGCCCCATGAGAGCGAGGCTGCTGATACTCTTTCCGCTGCCGCTCTCACCCACGATGCCGAGGGTGGCACCACGCCGCAGCGTATAGCTGATGTCGTCGACTACACGGTGGTCGCCGAAGGCCACACTGAGGTGACTGACCTCTAAGAGGGTCTGCTGGGTGTCCACGCTAATAGATGTTAGAGTTGGTTGACGGGGAAGACGAAGTAGGTCTCGGGGAAGGGCTCGTCGGTGAGGGTGAAGTGCCACCACTCACTGTCGAGGGGTTTGAAACCATGGCGTAGCATGGCAGTGCGGAGGATCATGCGGTTGGCAAACTGCTCGGCAGTGATGCTACGACCGCAGGGGCTGCCACTGTTGTCACCAGTGTATTCGCCCGTCGCAGGGTTGCCGCAGAAGTCAGGGTGACTCTCGGGACCAAACCAGTCGAAGGTACCTCCCATATCAACCTCCTTCTCGGTACGCATATCAAAAAGGGTGAGGTCGACAGTGGAACCACGGGTGTGACCACTTTTAGCCATGATATATTCTTGGTCAAAGAGGACACTCTTGTCAAGGTCGGGGTAGAAGTAGGGTTTCATCAGCGTGTCTGTGACGTCGGCGGCCCAGCGGACGAAATGGTCGACAGCACCTTGCGGACGATAGGCATCGTAGATCTTTAGACGGTAGCCGCGGGAGAGCAACTCGTCGCTGACAGCACGTAGGCTGTCGGCGGCCTCACGGGTGAGGAGCGCGGTGGGTTGGAGGTAGCCGTCAATACGTGTGCCAACAAAATTGTATGTGCCGAAGTAGCGAATTTCAAAGATGGCGTCGGGCACAACGTCGGAGATGTTGACGAATGCTGTCGAGTCCTGTTCAGGAATGACGGAACGATCCCCGTCGTTCTTGCCGCAACAGGCGAGTGTGAGTGTGGCGCAGACGAGAGCCACAAGGGTAGAGAAGAAATGTTTTTTCATGATATCGATGTATTTTTAGAAGACATAATTGACACCGGCGTCGAACCAGAAGTCGTTGCCGAGCACAGGCTCGAAACTGCGGGCCAATTCAAGGCTGACGATGAAGTTTTCGTTCCAGGCCAGTTTGAATCCCATACCTGCCGCTGTGGCGAGTCGTTGACTGTCGTGGCGCAGGCTACTCACGTCGACGCCGTAAGCTGCTGCCTGGCGCTGCAAGCGGTAGGACTGTGTGACGATACCGCAGTCGAAGAAGGGGTTGACGGCGATGTAGAAATACTGCCTCAAGAGGGTGAACTTCACAAGTTTGACGCGCAGTTCGAAGTTGCCCCAGGCGATGCCGTCGGCGACGATGCGGTTCTCGAAGAGACCGCGCATGGTCTTGGCACTGCCTAATCCTTCGGTGAGCATGGTGTGGGGCACCAACATGGGAATGATCTGCTGCATGTAGAAGGGAACGTCGCCGGCCAGTTTGCCGCTATAAGCTAGGCGATAGGCAAAGACAGGATCGCCGGCGGGGATGAGACCCAGAGGTAGGCGCACAAAGTGAGAAAAATAGGCGCAGGCTTTGAGGTAGTGGTGGCCGCCGGAGGCTATGGAACCATTGAGGAACACCTCGGCGAGGAGACCGCGGTTGGGGGCCGCCTCGATGTCGCGGGTGTCGTAGACGATGCCGCCACGCAGTTCGCCGACATGGCCGCCCGCACGCTCGTCACCGTCGATAAGTCCTTGGGCAACATAGTAATGATAAAGTGTGCTGCTGGCATCGCCATCGTACTTGCTGTCGTCGAAATCGCCAATGTCGTAGTGCGAGTAGGAGAGACCGCCAGCGAGCTTAAGGTGGTCGGTGAGGGGTCGCTGCAAATTGGCAAAGGCCTGGAAGAAGCGTCGGTCAAGAGCGTAATAGTGGCGGTTGTCGAGGCTGTCGACATAGGGGCTGGCAGCACCGTTGAAGCCGTAAAAATAGGCCAGGGGGTCGATGATATAGAGTGCTGACAATGTGAGACGCCATCCAGGCAGCAGGCGTTTGGTGTCCAAGGCTAGGTAGAAGCGCGAGCGCCCTTTGGTGAAGTGCGACGCCTCGAATGTGATCTTGTGTAGTGGATCAGGATAGGAGGTTCCGTCTCCGTAGTAGAACAGATTGCCATAGACACCATACTGGAATCCCAAGGTGTTGGAGATGGAGACCGTGGGGAAAGCTCCAAAACTCCATCCGCGCACCACCTCACGGGAGGTGCTGTCGCCATCCTGAGCGCGCAGCGTGACAAAGGGTTGCACAAGCAGAAGGCAGAGCAACAGATGGGTTGAGTGTATGTGTTTTAAAAACAACCGGTTATATAATGACGACGTCACCATTCGTAAGATGCAAATATACGAAAAAAAAATAGTTGGTAGATGTCGTTGAAATAGGGTTTGAAGAAGAAGGATGGCAAGGGTCAGAAATCTGATGCCGGATACAATAAATCGAGGGAGAGAACGTTGTGAAAAATACAATAATCGTTTGCACTTTCAACCCTTATACCCATGACCGCCATAGATACCATCTACCAAGCCTATCTCTCCTCACACGCTGTCACCACCGATTCGCGTGCCGTCACTCAGGGGAGCCTTTTCTTTGCCCTGCGCGGCGACCACTTCGACGGGAACGCATTTGTGCCTACAGCCTTGGAACAAGGAGCGGCGTTGTGCGTCACCAGTGACGAACGCTACCGCGAACAGGAGCATTGTGTGGTGGTAGACGATGTGTTGGAAACGCTGCAGGCGCTGGCACGCGAATATCGGCGTAGCCTACAGATACCGGTGATTGGCATCACGGGAACCAATGGCAAGACCACCACCAAAGAACTTGTGAACGCTGTGCTGTCGCGTCGCTACCGCACCGTCGCCACACGCGGCAACTACAACAATCACCTGGGTGTCCCTCTCACGCTGTTGAGCATCGGCGCCGAAGCTCAAGTGGCCATCGTGGAGATGGGCGCCAATCATCCGGGCGAGATAGCCTTCCTCTGCGAGATCGCCGATCCGGACAGCGGTCTCATCACCAATGTGGGACGTGCTCACCTTGAAGGGTTCGGATCGTTTGAGGGAGTGGTGCACACTAAGACCGAGCTCTACCGACACCTGGCAGGAAAGCACGGGTTGGTATTCGTCAATGCCGATAACGGGCGTTTGATGCACGAGGCTGAGCGTCTGGCTACCATACCAGGACTACGCTCTGTCATCCCCGCCTATCAGCCCGATAACCCCGCCTTCGTACCGTCGACCATAGAGAAGACTCCCTTGTCTCTGATTACCTACGGCGGCAGTCAGGAGGCCGATGTACGCGGCACGTTGGTAGACGATAAGTCGACGCCCTACATGCATTTCTACTTCGAGGTGGGCGACAATGTCTACAATGTGCGCACGCACCTGCTGGGAGCATACAATTTCGACAACTGCATGGCCGCTGTGGCCGTGGGACTCCACTACGGCGTGGAACCGTGGGACATCAAGGAGGCTGTTGAGGCTTATCACCCCGCCAACCAGCGCTCGGAATACAAGGAGACGAAACGTGGCAATCACCTCTACCTCGACTGCTACAACGCCAACCCCTCTTCTATGGCTGCAGCCATTGATGCTTTCAGAACAATGGGAGGCACTGTGGCTATCGTTGGAGGTATGCATGAACTGGGACGCGAGGAGCGCGAGGAGCATGGCAAGGTGATAGATCAGCTGCGAAACTGTGGATTACGGCGGGTGATGCTTGTAGGACCCGAATGGAATCACCTGGCACTGGAAGAGAATATGATGTGCTTCGCTGATACCGAGAGCCTGCGCAGACACCTGCTGGAGACAGACTTGTGCGGGGAAACCATCCTCGTCAAAGGCTCCAATACCAACCGTCTCTGGACGCTGGAAGAATTACTATAAAAACAGGGGAGAATAAAAAAAATTGTCGGGGTGAAAAGACTCGAACTTTCGACCCCTTGCACCCCATGCAAGTGCGCTAGCCAACTGCGCCACACCCCG
>CACZRR010000057.1 GCA_902783595.1 uncultured Bacteroidota bacterium | reverse complement strand
TAGCTCTCGTTGAGCTCGCTGTCGAAGTACTGCAGCTTCTTGCCGCTGAACTCGCTGTGGCGCGAGAGGTCGAAGTCGGTGCGGCTGTGGATGCCCTCAAGCTCCTTGAATCCGAAGGGGAACTTGAACTCGATGTCGGTGGCGGCGTTGGCATAGTGGGCCAGTTTCTCGTGGTCGTGGTAGCGGTAGCAGTCGGCCGGGATACCGAAGCTGAGGTGCCACTGCAGGCGCTCCTCTTTCCAGTGCTTGAACCACTCCAGCTCCGTTCCGGGACGCACGAAGAACTGCATCTCCATCTGCTCGAACTCCCTCATGCGGAAAATGAACTGGCGCGCGACAATCTCGTTGCGGAAGGCTTTTCCTATCTGGGCAATGCCGAAGGGAATCTTCATGCGGCCACTCTTCTGCACGTTGAGAAAGTTGACGAAGATACCCTGGGCGGTCTCGGGACGCAGATATAACGTGTCAGAGTCATCAATGACGCTACCCATCTTGGTGGCGAACATGAGGTTGAACTGGCGCACGTCAGTCCAGTTGCGGGTGCCGCTGATGGGGCAGACGATGCCGAGGTCAAGGATGAGCTGCTTCAGGCCGTCCAGGTCATTGCGGTTCATGCAGTCGGCGTAGCGCTCGTGTATCTCGTCAATCTGCTTCTGATGCTCTAGCACACGGGCATTGGTGGCACGAAACTGGGCCTCGTCAAAGCTTTCTCCCCAGCGCTTGCGACCTTTCTCGCACTCTTTCTCTATTTTCTCCTCAATCTTGGCGATATAGTCCTCGATGAGAACATCGGCACGGTAGCGTTTCTTGCTGTCTTTGTTGTCGATGAGGGGGTCATTGAAAGCGTCAACATGGCCGGAGGCTTTCCAAATACGTGGGTGCATGAAGATGGCACTATCCAAACCTACAATGTTCTCGTGCATCTGCACCATGGCCTTCCACCAGGCCTGCTTGATATTGTTCTTCAGCTCGACACCCAGTTGGCCATAGTCGTAGACGGCGGCAAGACCGTCATAAATCTCAGAACTGGGGAAGATGAATCCGTATTCTTTGGCGTGGGATACCACTTTCTTGAAGAAATCGTCTTGATTTGCCATGATACCTTATTGCTTTTTTTAGATATGGTAACTCTAGTGACATTAAATTATTGCCCGGAAAATGAAAAAAAACATGGTGTTCATATTTTTTTTACAATGGATGAGAAAGTTTTTGTAAATTTGCACCCGAAAAAAACCAACAAACAAATCTACATCATGAACAATAGCATTTTTGTTTTTCCTAAACCGGATAATGAACCCGTACTTGGTTACAAACCCGGTAGCCCCGAACGTGAAGCTATCCGTGCTGCCCTCGATGACCTCTACAATAAGGTGACTGAGATACCCGCTATCATTGGCGGTAAGGAGGTGAAGACCCGCGATATGGGCGAGGTGGTGATGCCTACGGAGAATCACCATGTGCTGGCCCGTTACCACAAGGTGGGCGAAAAGGAGGTGAAGGCCGCCATCGCCGCAGCCATGAAGGCTCAGCGCGAATGGGCTGAGACGCCTTGGATCGACCGCGCCAGCGTGATGATGAAGATCGCTACCCTAATCAGTGGCAAGTACCGCTGGCTTATCAATGCCGCCACAATGCTCGGACAAGGGAAGACCACTATGCAGGCCGAGATTGACAGCGCCTGCGAACTCGTCGACTTCCTGCGCTACAACACCTTCTACGCCTCGCAAATATACAGCGACCAGCCCTGCTCCGACAAGGGAACACTGAACTACAATGTCTACCGCCCCCTCGAAGGTTTTGTGTTCGCCGTGACACCGTTCAATTTCACCTCCATCGCCAGTAACCTCTGCATGAGCCCCGTGCTGATGGGTAACGTGTGCATTTGGAAGCCCTCCACGACGGCTCTGCTGTCGAACTATATCTTGATGAAGATTTACAAGGAGGCCGGTCTTCCCGACGGCGTGGTGAATTTCCTCCCAGGTAGCGGCGCTCTCATCGGCAAGGTGGCTTTCGCCGACGAAAACCTTGCTGGCGTTCACTTCACCGGCAGCACGGCAACGTTTAAGGGGTTCTGGAAGAGCATCGGACAGAATATCGACAAGTACAAGACCTATCCCAAGATTGTCGGAGAGACGGGCGGCAAGGATTTTATCATGGTGCACAACAGCGCCGACGCCGACCAGGTGGCTACAGCTATCGTCCGTGGCGCTTTCGAGTTCCAGGGTCAGAAATGCTCCGCAGCAAGTCGCGCCTACGTCCCAGCCTCTATGTGGCCTAAGGTGCAGAAAATAATAGGACGCATGCTGAAGGAAATCAAGATGGGCGATGTACGCGATTTCTCGGCATTCATCAACGCGGTCATCGACGAGGCTTCGTTCGACAACTGCAAGGCATACATCGACCACGCCAAGAAGAGCAAGGATGCAGACATCGTGTTCGGCGGCAAGTGCGACAAGAAGAAAGGGTGGTTCGTCGAACCTACCGTTATCGTGGCTAAAAAACCTGACTACAAGAGTATGTGCGAGGAAATCTTCGGACCGATCATCACGATCTATGTGTATGACGATAAGGACTTCGAGAAGACCTGCAAACTCTGCGACAAAACATCACCCTACGCGCTTACAGGTGCCATCTTCGCCAGCGACCGCAAGGCACTGCGTACAGCAGCCGACATTCTGAAATATGCAGCAGGCAATATCTACTACAACGATAAACCTACTGGCGCGGTTGTGGGTCAGCAACCCTTCGGCGGCGCACGCGCAAGCGGCACCAACGACAAGGCGGGCAGCTACCTCAACCTGCTGCGCTGGGTGAGCCCACAGGCGGTCAAGGAAACATTCGACCCCGCTAGCGACTATAAGTACCCCTTTATCAGCAGCGCCAAATAAGGCTACACCGACAAATGGTAACAAAAAAGAGGAGGCTTCTAAAAGCCTCCTCTTTTTTTGTCGCCAGAAATCTTTATTCGGCGAAATATTTGTAGAAATAGGGAATGGTCTCTATCCCACGGAAGAACTGCTGCAAGGGATAGTTCTCGTTGGGGGCATGGATGTCGTCACTGGCAAGACCGAAGCCCATGAGGATGCTCTTGGTGCCGAGAATCTTTTCAAAGCCGGCAACGATGGGTATGCTGCCACCACTGCGGGTGGGAATGGGACGGCATCCATAGGTGTCGGTCATGGCTTTCTCGGCGGCACGGTAAGCTTTCAACTCAAGAGGCGACACATAGGCTGCTCCACCATGGCAGGGCGTCACCTTGACGGTGACATAGTCGGGAGCAGCAGCCTCGAAGTATTCCTGGAACTGACGACTGATCTTCTCGAAGTCCTGATTGGCAACGAGACGGGTGCTGATCTTGGCGTAGGCCTTGCTGGGAAGCACGGTCTTCGATCCCTCTCCGGTGTGTCCTCCCCAGATACCACAGACGTCAAGGCAGGGACGTATGCCTGTGCGCTCTTTGGTGGTGTAGCCTTCCTCACCTTTGAGGGCTCGCACACCGAGTTCGCGCTTGTAAGCATCCTCGTCGAAGGGAGCCTGCGCCATGAGGGCACGCTCCTCGTCGCTGATGACCAGCACGTCGTCGTAAAAATGCGGTATGGTGATGTGACCATGCTCGTCATGCAGGTCGGCAATCATCTTGCAGAGCACGTTGATGGGGTTGGCAACAGCACCGCCATAGATACCGCTGTGCAGATCGTGGTTGGCACCAGTGACTTCGACTTCCCAATAGCAGAGACCACGCAGGCCACTGGTGATACTGGGTGTGTCGGCAGCAAGCATCGAAGTGTCGCTGACAAGGATGATGTCGGCTTTCAGCAACTCTTTGTTCTGCTCACAGAAACCATAAAGACTCGGAGAACCAATTTCTTCCTCTCCCTCGAGCATGAACTTTACGTTGCAGGGCAGTTCGCCACTACGCACCATGTATTCGAAGGCTTTGGCTTGCATGAAGCTCTGCCCTTTGTCGTCGTCGGCACCACGAGCCCAGATATAGCCATCTTTTACCACGGGCTCAAAGGGACTGGTGCGCCACAGCTCAAGGGGGGCGACAGGCATGACGTCATAATGGCCGTAAACGAGAACAGTGGGCTTCGTGGCGTCAATGATCTTCTCTCCATAGACAACAGGGTTGCCCTCGGTGGACATCACCTCTGCACGGTCGGCGCCAGCCTCCAGAAGAAGCTCTCTCCAGCGCTCGGCACATCGTACCATGTCACCTTTATGTTCCTGCTCCGAACTGATGGAGGGAATGCGGATGAGCGTGAAGAGCTCCTCAAGAAAACGATCTTTGTTCTGCTCAATGTATTGCTTGATTTTATCCATAGCTTTTAGTATTTAGTGATATCTATTTTTGTTAATTCGCTTTGCTGCGTTTCAGCAGAAAGGGAAGCAGCACCTGGTGAAAACCTTTCCCTACGTCGACAGGTACATAATCTATGCGGTACTGCATGGCGTGGGTGCGCAGCGCACTAAACAAATGTTCCATCTCGTCACGGTAGGCGGCGGCAACCTCGTCGGGCTGAACTTTCAGCCGCCTGCCCGTCTCAAGGTCAACGAAGAGGTGGGGTCGAGTACCGTAGGATAACTGCACCTCATGTGACAAGTCGTAGGTGTGAAAGATAATGACTTCGTGACGCAGGTGACGCAGGTGGCGCAGGGCGTCGAAGAGATTTTCCTCCTCGCCACTATGCACAAATGCATCGGTGAAGAGCACCACCAAACTGCGGCGGTGCAGCTGCTCGGCAACGAGATGTAGCGTCTCTGCAAGTGTCCTCTCGGAAGTACCTTTCCCAGAAAGAACCGCATCAGGCGTGGCAGCAAGCATCTTCTCCATCTCGCCCAGTAGGTACTGCTTATGGGCACTGGTACTGCGACAAGCTGTCTGCAAGGGCACGTCACCACCCATGAGGGTGAGCCCGACGGCATCGCGCTGTCGGTGCAACAACTCAAGGAGCACGGCAGCGGCATAGACGGAAAAGGTGAGTTTGTTGGGTTTCTCTACATCTCCCTGGCGCTCCGTGGGGAAAAACATGGAGCCCGACTGGTCAATGAGTAGCTGGCAGCGCAGGTTGGTCTCCTCCTCAAACTGCTTTACATAGAGACGATCTGTACGGCCATAGAGATGCCAGTCAATATTTCGGGTACTCTCGCCCGTATTGTACTGCCGGTAGTCGGAAAACTCGACAGAGAACCCATGAAAAGGACTTCTATGCCTGCCGGTGATGAACCCTTCCACCACCTGCCGGGCATAGAAGTCCAGCGACCGATAACGTGAGATATGTGTCTGGTCAAAGGAGAGCATTGAGCTTCTCTGTGAGGGTCTCTTTGGATACGAGGCCTATGCTCTTGTCAACGGGCTGGTCCCCACCTTTGAAAAAGAGTACTGTCGGCACATTGCGGATACGGAATTGGGCGGCGAGGTCGCTGCACTCGTCAACGTCGGCAGTGCCGATGACGGCACGTCCGTCGTATTCTTTCTCAATCTCCTCAATGCGCGGTGCCAATGCCTGGCAGGGTCCGCACCACGTGGCTCCAAAGTCAATCATAACGGGCTTGCCCGTGTTCAATAATGCTTGGAAGTTTTCTTCTGTTACTTTCATGGTATGTTAGGCTTTTGGTATTTGTTTGATTTCTATTCCTCAAATTCTGTGCCAAAACTATTTCGCACGGAAATAGATGTTCATGGGCACTCCGTGGAAGTCCCATATCTCACGCATGCGGTTCTCAACAAAGCGTTTGTACGGATCACGCACATACTGTGGCAGGTTGCAGAAGAAGACAAATTGGGGGTAGGGCGTGGGCAACTGGGTGATGTATTTCACCTTGACCCATTTGCCTTTCACCGAAGGGGGTGGGTTCTGCTCCTTGACGATGGGCAACAGGGTATCGTTGAGCTCGGCAGTACTGATGTGGCGGCTGCGGGCCTCATATACCTGTCGCGCCGTCTCAAGGACCTTGTAGATGCGCTGCTTGTTGAGGACAGAAGTGAAGATGATAGGTACATCATCAAAGGGCGCGATGCGCTCTCGGATCAGCTTCTCGTAGTCTCGGTGGGTGTTGGTCTCTTTCTCCACAAGGTCCCACTTGTTGGCAACTATCACCACGCCTTTGTGGTTGCGTTGGATGAGCGAGAAGATGTTGAGGTCCTGCTGCTCTAAACCCTGGCTGGCGTCAAGCATGAGGATGCACACGTCCGATGCCTCAATGGCTCGGATGGAGCGCATGACGGAATAGAACTCAAGGTCTTCACTCACCTTGCTCTTGCGTCGTAGACCAGCGGTATCAACAAAATTGAAGTCAAACCCGAAGAGGTTGTAACGCGAATAGATGGCATCACGCGTGGTGCCGGCAATGGGCGTGACAACGGAGCGCTGCTGCCCGGTGATGGTGTTGATGAAGGAACTTTTTCCGACGTTGGGACGTCCCACCACGGCAATGCGAGGCAACCCGTCGGTGGGGTCGTCGCTAAGGTCAGAAAAGTCGGCAACCAAGGCGTCAAGCAGGTCTCCTGTTCCGCTACCGGTGATGCCGGCAATGGGGTAGGGATCGCCTAAACCAAGGCTGTAAAACTCCGCAAGACCATCCATCTGAACCGCATTGTCCACCTTGTTGGCTGCCAAAATAACGGGCTTGGGTTGTCGACGCAGCATGTCGGCAACCTCTTCGTCCATAGGCGTGAGGCCCTCGCGCGAGTCAACAACGAAGAGAATCTTGTCGGCCTCGTCAATGGCTAGTGCTACCTGCTTGCGGATCTCCGTCTCAAAGGTGTCGTCGCCCCCCATGACGTAGCCGCCGGTGTCAATAAGAGAAAAATGTTTGCCGTTCCAGTCGGCATGACCATACTGACGGTCACGCGTGACGCCAGCCGTGGGATCCACAATGGCAGCACGACTCTCGGTCAAGCGGTTGAATAACGTCGATTTGCCTACATTGGGGCGTCCGACGATAGCTACAATGTTCATCCTTCTGTAATCTTTTTGCTGCCACCACGACCGAAGAGCAGGTTGATGCCGAATTTTACGTTGAAACTTTTGGCTTCGGCAAGATAGAAACTGCTGATGTAGTCAGCCATGATGTGCAACTGGAACACGGTGAAGGGCGTTAGTATGATGCCAACACCGGGATTAAGAACGTCCAACGAACTGCCGTCGTAGACAAGGGAGTTGCCTACAATCACCTCGGCCCAATTCCAGAGGTTGGCACTGAGCGACAGCGTGGTGTTGAAACGGAAGGTATTCTCTACATCTGCAGCAAGACCATACTGATTGTCGTTTCTCTTGCAGAAGATACCGCGGTCAAACTGGCCGTGGAAGAGTAGGCCGGCACGCAGCATTTTGGCAAAATTGTAGCTGGCGCCAAGATTGATCTTCGTGGGGATGCTGTACCAGTAGTCGCCCGAATCTACTCGCGTCGGCTTCATGGCATCTATGCGCTCTTGCAGGTAGTTGCTGATGGAGTCGGTGTTCAGCGAGCCGCCATGGAGAAGGGTGTTCACATCAAGACCGCTGAACTCGATATATCCTTGACCGTTCTCAGGACGCCAGGTGGAGACATTTTTCTTCCAATGGATACCGGCAGAGAGATCATTGATGGCAAGCGAGAATGTGAAAGGCCCCCAGTCGTATTTCGCTCCAAGGTCAAAGGCAAGACCGGTGTTGGCCTCAAAAGGATTGACCATGTCGCCAATGTTGCCGAAGTCAAACTGTCCCTTCACTGTGTCGTAGGGCACAAAGGTGGCAGCCTGTATCTCGTAGTACATGCGCGCCGTCACCTCGTCAAGCGCGGCATTGGAATGTAGGGTGACGTGCGTATTCTCCGACTGTATGTTGGCAATGCCGTAGAGCAATTTGGCTCGCAGCCCAACGGTGAGGTTTAGGGGCTCAATGAGGTATCCCATACCAATGCCAGCCTCAAGGTACGACTGTATGTCCACCAAATCGCCGCGCAGCATGGCTATCTCGTCAATGGCGTTGCCGTTGGCGTCAATATTACCATTCTGAAGAGCATCAAAGGTCGAAATGGGCATGCCTACGTTGATAGCATTGACAAGGCGCAGGTTGAATGTGTAGAAGGTGTGCTTCACCTTGAAACCGAAGCCCAATATGTCGATATTGGCACCAACGCGCATCTTGTTTTCGTCACTCAGCTGGTCGAAGATTGAATTAACATCAATAATGGTCTGACCGGCCTGCTGATCGTAATGCATCATGTCGTTGATGGCCAGCGGACTACCTAATTTCACCTCCAGGTTGGGAAGCGAGATGTAGAAGGTGCTGTTGGCCGGAAAGAACGCCGGGTTCATGATGTTGCTCTGCGGCGAGCGTTGCGCGTGGTAGAGCAGATGGTTGGTCTCGTTATACTGCCCTCGGGCTCCCAGACTGCCAAGCAACAGGCAGGCAAGGACTATGATGATTCTATTGTTTTTCATGGGTGTGCTAATGTTTCAATTCCTAAATATCATCTTCTCATCACACAACTCACAATAACCCCTCCGTGGTGATGGGTATGTCGAAATGGATGGAGGGATGGAACTTGAGGTAGGCACGAAGCTTCAGCTTGTCGTTACGGCTCACCCGTACAACCTTGTTGTTCGTACTGTTGAGGGTGAGGATCACACGCATGGTTTTAGCCTCGCTAAGGGCAGTCAGTTTATTCTTGGTGAGCGAGGTAGAGAGCTCGCTGGCGGTGGGCTGGCTCACCTCATGGATACCCGTGGGCAATCCCGTGGTGGGATCAATGATGGCCCTGACGCTGGCACCATCGATAGTGCTGTCGCCAAAGAAAGTGAGTTTCTGGCGGTGCCCATCCTCGTCGTAGTAACGCACAGCCGTGGTGCCGTCGCTCTTGAAGCATTGCGCTTCGATGTCAAGGTCAAAGGGAAGCCCGTTCTCAAAAGCAAAGGTGAACTTGGCACTCTCTATGTCGGCCGAGATGCTGTCGTTGATCTCATGAACAATGGAGTCAAGGTTCAGGTTGCTCAAGCCCTCGCCAAGATTAATGTCGAAGTTGTACTGCAGGTCTCGGATGCCAAGTTCCACAGGCATTGTGACGCCAAGCTTGGTCATGTAGTCGAAGCGCATCATCTTCACATGATTGATGATCTGCGTAAGCGACGAGTCCTGGATGGAGAAACCTACGGTGTCGAGGGGATTGCTGAAGAAGTGAGAGGCGCGCAACTCCATGGTGAGACCAAAGCGCACTTCCACCTCGCTGGGCTTGCGGTTGGCGACTTGGGCCATCTGCACAGAGTCGAAATCACGGTATTGCCAAGCCTTCGCTAAGTCGTTGAAGGCTATGGAGTCAAACAGCGGCCCCGAGCCGGGAATGAAGTCGCGGACCATGCCGCGGTTGTCACGATAGGTAATGCGCACATTGCGGAACGAGACACGCAGATCGCTCTGCATCGACGTGTCATTGTCCCGATACTCGCCGTGGACACCTATACGCAGGTTCATCAGCAGATTGCCAATCTCAATGTGGTTTAGCTCTTCGATATTCTCGAAAAAGCCGATTGCCACCTTCTGCGAAATCGTCGTGTCTTTTCTGAACCACACATTGTCCAGGGGATTGCCGTCTTTGGCACGCGGACGTGCAACGGCCCTGCTCTTGGCACCCAACCCGAATGAACCATAGGTCGAGTCCTCAAAGATAAAGGTGATGGTGGATTCGTTCTCATCAATATAGCCCGCAAATGTCGAACTGAAGTTCGAAAGCAGGTCGCCAAAAGTCATCTCTCCACTCGACAGGGGAATGCCGAAGTGTGGATCCACCTCGCCCTGCACGTGTATGGGGTGCTTGAACAGCTCCAGGTCGTCGTCCTTGACACACGACGCCAGGGTCAGCACCATGCCGCACATGGCAGCAAAAAATAGCCGTTTCTTCATAAGCAAAAAATGTTTGGTTCGTTTTAGAATCAATGTGTTATGACCTGTCATATTATGACATGTCAACTGCAAAGATAAACAAATTTTTCGTAATATGCAAGAAAAATAAATCCTTGCACCTCATCAGCAGAAGACTTTCGCTCCTCCATCTTTTTTTACCACCTGTAATTAACGAAAATTAACACTCTTCAACTCATTGGTTCTCAGTGTCCCCAGTACCCTCTCTCCAAGACCGCTCCCAGTCCGCTCCCAGTCCGCTCCCATCTCGTCGCATCTCGGCACCACCATTTGGGGGTCAATCACAGAGTATATACAGGTCGTCGCGACGGTTCAAAATCAGTATTGGATTCTTTCTGTCGAGCAGGTGCCGCTCGGGGGGCGGCAGCAGGGCTGCAAGGCCGCGTTCCCGCGGGTCGGAGGTCTGCATGATGAAGAGCCCTTCTGTGGCCGCCAGGGCGGCAGGGTCAGGATTGGAAAACTGCGCAAGGCGCCGACGCAAAAAGAACCCCCTCTGCTCCGCAGGCAACTCCGTCAGAGCAAAAGTGAGCCCCTGCGCGGTGAAAATTTTTTCAATATAGCGCGTATTGTTCTGGAAACGTGTCAGCAGCAACGGGTCGCTGTAGCAGTGGTGGTAGAAGGTCACCCGCGCCCCAACGAAGCGCGCGAAGTATGAGGCCCAGATCACCTTCTCCTTGCTCTCGCGGCTGTGGTCAAGAGTGAGGGCCACCGTGTCGAGGCGTGGCGCCGTACCGTTGACGGCGGGAATGGTGAGATAGGCGATTCGACAGTCGCGGAAGGTGCGAAGAAGCGTGGCAGGGTGGGTGATGGAACGTCGCGAAGCATGCGGGTTACGCACGGCGAGGGCTAGGATGCCGTGAAAGGTGCTGTGCAGCGCCCCAAGCGCTTCGCGCCACGGGCAGCGCAGCGCGACGTAAGGGATGCCGGCCTCGCCAATCCAACTGTCAGCATCGGAAGCACAGGAGAGCAGGATAAGTCCCTTGTGGCGCAACGACGCGGCAAGCGGTACGGCAACACCAAGAAGATGTCGCGCATCGGACAGGCTTTCGGCACAAATGATGAGATACTGTGATGTGTCCTTTTTCGTCGTCATAACAATCGCTAACGGATAATGGTGATGTCGCCTTTGAGATGATTCTCGCTGCCGTCAACGCAACGTAGCGTGGCGGTGTAGGTATACACTCCCGGCAGGCACAATGCACCCTGATAGTGGCCGTCCCAGCGGCATGTCGTGGGATCCGTGCAGGAGAAAACGCACTGCCCCCAGCGGTTGTAAAGGCGAAAGTCAAGCTCGCTGAGCACGTCGGAGCGTAGGTCAAGCCAATCATTAAGGCCGTCACCATTGGGAGTGAAGGCGTTGGGAATGAAGAAATCGGGCTCCCCGCAGACAATGCGGCGCGTGGCAACGACCAGCGAGTCGCGCGATTGGCAGCCGTCCGCACTCTGCGCTGTCACCACGAACCACTGCACGCTATCCTCCGGAGTAGCCATGGGCGACGGCGATGTGGGGTTGTCAACAAGCGATACGGGGCGCCACTGATAGCTGATGCCGTCGGCAGCAGGCACAACCTCGGCATGCAGACGCACGCCCTCGCCAAGCACCACCAGGGTCCGGTCGGCCCACACATGAAGACTGTCGACAAGGTGACTGCGCCGTATGTAGGTGGTGTCAACCTGCGGACAACCTTCGTTCACGAAGTGGGTATGATGCACGCCTTCGCAGAGCGCACCGACGAGGGTGTCTGTGGGCGTCGCGTTGGACAGGTTATAGGTGATGCGTAGCCACGCCGTGCAGCTGTCGTCACACAGAGGTTGCGAGACCTCTTTCTCATAGGGCGCTGGCAGCGGTGACGTTAGGCGCAGCGGCACATCGACACTGCAGCCGTAGCCGGTGAGGGTGACCACATAGTCGGTGTCGGCGGCAAGGTGATGGTAGCGCACCACTCCGCCCGTCATCGTCGTGTCGACGGCAGGAGAGATGGTGGTGGCGATAGAGTCGGCAACAAGGCTACCATCAAGCCACACTGTTAATTCTCCGTCGCTACGGCCGGGACAACTCACAGGGGTCACGGACAGGCTGTCGTAGAGACGGTAGGTGCGCACCACGAAGGTGTCTACCTCGCTGCAACCTTCGGCACTGATGCGTAGCAGATAGGTACCTGTGCTGTCCACCCACGGGTTGGCGATGGTGGGGTCACTGACGCCCTCGCTGAGCCACTGATAGGTGGCACCCATCTGCGGCAAAGGACCGATCTGCAACGCCTCGCCACCACACGACGAGCGCGGCGTGAAGGTGGCTGAAGTGCCCAACACATGCAACGTGTGGCGCATGGTGTCGGCTTCCGAACAGCCGCCGTCTTGCGAGGCAATAAGGGTGATGGTGTAAAGCCCCGCAGCGCTATATGTGTGTGTAGGATGGCGCTGCGTGGAGTAGGTGCCGTCGCCAAAATCCCATAGGAAGGTGCTCCCGCGTCCCGTATTGTGGAAGGCTACGGTATAGGGCTCGCAACCCGCAGGAGGCGGTGTGAATTCGGCAACGGGGAAGTCGTCGGCAACGTTGAAGCGGAAAAGGGCATTGTTGCAGTTCGACGAACGGTTGCTGTCGCTCCACGCATCGGCGGTGACAGGAAAACCGTTGTAGCCACCACAGGAGGCACACACCGACTGGTACAGGGTGGCAAGACGGTCGAAACGTGAGGTGCCGCCGTCGACATGGTCGCCGCCACCACGCGACGAGCTGTTGTTGTGCAGCTCGCCAAAGAAGGAGGCATAGGACAGGTCGGTGGCATCACGGTCGATACTGAGGATGTAAAAGTCTTGCCCATCGGTGGTGTCAGAGTAGGCGTTGGAGGTGGTCTCCATACCAGTGGTGCCTAAGGTGTTCCAGCGCACACCGCCGTAGCCGACGAAGTCACGACCCCAGCCAACGGCATAAATTCTGTTGCAGATATCGGCGGCGAAGGCGGTGGGCGACAGATTCACTCGCCCTGGGGTGCCAAAGGTGGTGCTCCACACTCGTTGCGTAAGGTCGGGAGTAAGACGCGCCAACAACATGCCGCTATTGTAGACACAGTAGGGGGCGCCATGCACCATGGCGGCACCAGAGAGGGTCTGCCCAAAGAGAAATACTTCGTCGTGACGCCCCGCTCGCACGAAGTAAAGCTGGTCGTAAGCACTTCCTCCAAAGAAGGACGATGCAAGAAGGCGGTTGCCCCCATACGACAATTTGGCAACGAAACCGTCGGCAGTACCGCCACCATAGTTGTGCTGGAAGGCACCACCGATGGTGGGAAAGTCACTACTGGCGGTGCCACCACAGACAAGGAGGTTGTACGACGAGTCGACGTCAATGGAATACACGGCGTCGTCGCCACTGCCACCCAGGTATGTGCTCCACAACAGGGTGCGCAGGTTGTGATCCAACTTGAAGACGACACCATCCTGACCTCCGCCGGCAGCAGGTTGCACACAGCCGGTAGTGACGGGGAAGTCGGCACTGAACGTGGTGCTGCCGACATAGATGTTGCCTAAGTTGTCGGTGATGAGCTCCCCACGGGCACCATCGCCATAGTTGTAGTAGAGCGAGTCGTTGCCGCCCATGAGCACTTGGTAGTCGTCGTTGTAGTGGTTGCGGAAGTTTAGACCGTCGTTACCGCTACCGCCAATATAGGTGGAGGCCTGCAACGTGGTGCCGTCGGGCGAGAGACGCGCCACGAACAGGTCGCTGCCATTGGGATAGCCTATGGTGGTCGACTCGTAGTTGATGCTGTTGCCACCGGCATGGCTGCGCTGGTAGGCACCAGAGGTGGTGGGAAAGTTACTCGACCCTGTGGTGCCCATGATGAGGAGTTGGTCGAAGTGATTGACGAAGAGGCTGTGGGGCATATCGCTGCCGCTGCCACCCAGATAGGTGGCGTAGAGGCGCTGCTGACCTAGGGTGTCAAATTTGAAGATGCCAATATCTACACCGCCGCCAGGCGTCTGTTGGTATGCCCCGAGCGATGTGGGGTAACCGATGGCAAAAACCAAACCAGCCGTGTATGCGTTCTTGTACGAGTCGTAGGCCGCCGTGGTGCCCCAGTTGTCGGCAGTGGAGCCTGTATAAGTGGAAAAGATGAGTAAGGGATCAACCACAAGGGGAAGTGTCTTGTCATAGGCCCCAAGAGCAAGACGTAAGGTGTCGCCGTCGAAAAACCACCGGCTCGCCACCTCGCGTTCCTCGCCATCAACCAACTGGAAGACATAAGGACGCCGCTCGCGAATGCTGCGCACGGTGGTGTGAACCACCACGCTGCCGTCGCGCCCCAGGGTCACCTTATCGGCCCCCTCATAGTACACACCAATCTGTCCTGGATCACCGCCGGGAGCGACGATAAAGTTGTACTTTACTCCGTTTCTCGAACCATAAATCTCTAAATCTACGTTTTTGTAAAGGTCTCGGTAACGCACAGACATATATGAAGGTACGTGCGAACGCCAACGCGACGCATCGTCGCCGAGGATGTAGTTACTGTAGTACTCTGTGGCGTGGTCGCCCTGCGGACTTACGGCACTCGCCCCGGTAAAGTGCATGCGGTAGGCGTGGCAACGCGGCAACGCATCATTTGGAGCAGGGTGGGAAAGAGGCGTGCGCAGTACTACCGTGAGCGCTTCAGGCGCCACAAACAACGCGGCATCATGTAGCTGCGCTTCGTAACGGTAGGCACCATCCCATTGCCCTAAGTTCTCTACAAAATGCACTGCACCGCCAGCCTTCAGACTGTCAGGCACCGCCCTGGCACTACCTATGGTAGGTAACCCCACGAAGATTAGCAACAGAATAAAAAAAACGCGCATTAGACTGATATATTAAAAAAGGAGACTGATCATTGTCAGCCTCCTGGTGGTGACTCCTGCAGGATTCAAACCTGCAACCTTCTGATCCGTAGTCAGATGCTCTATTCAGTTGAGCTAAGGAGCCGTGCGCTTTT
>CACZRR010000056.1 GCA_902783595.1 uncultured Bacteroidota bacterium | reverse complement strand
GGAGAGAGAGGGATTCGAACCCCCGGACCCTCGCAGGTCAACGGTTTTCAAGACCGCCGCAATCGACCGCTCTGCCATCTCTCCATTTATCCGAAATCGGCGGCAAAAATACAAAAAAAAATGATATGCGAATTTTTTCGTATCTTTGCAGCCGCATTTATGAAAAAACTTTGGATAGCTATCGCACGCCTGGGGGGGTGGCATTTCATCCTCCCGCCGACAGGATCACGTCCTGAGATTCAGCGCTGCATCTTTGCCACCGCGCCGCACACCTCCATGGCCGACTACCTGGTTGGCACCGCCTACCTCTGGCAGCTTGGTGTCAACGGTAGGATATTCATCAAGAAAGAATTCTTCCGCTGGCCTTTGGGGCCTATCCTGCGGCGACTGGGATGCATTCCGATCGACCGCGGCAACCGTCACAACGGCCTCGTCGACGCTGCCGTGAACGAATTTGCCAAAGGGGGTCCACTCGCTATCGCCATCACTCCTGAGGGCACACGCAAAGCCACGCGCCGCTGGAAGCGGGGCTTCTGGGAGATCGCGCACCGTGCCGGTGTGCCCATCGTACCCGCTTTCCTGGACTTCCAGCACCGCACCATACACCTCGGTGATGCCTTCTACACCACCGACGACGCCGACGCCGACATCCTCTACATCCGCAGCCTCTTCAGCAAGGAGATGGCCAAACATCCTGACCAATTCATTGAAATAGAAAAATAAAAACAATATGATACGCCGTATTTTTGTCGAAAAGAAAACGCCTTATGCCGTCAAAGCGCAGGAGCTGAAGAACGAGCTGAGCACCTACTTGGGCATTGAGACCGAAGAAGTCCGCATCCTCGTGCGCTACGACATTGAGAACCTCAGCGACGCCACCTTTGCCGCCGCCAAGGGCACCATCTTTAGCGAGCCTCCCGTCGACCTCCTCTATGACGAGTCCTTCCCCCACCGCGCCGATGACTTCTGCTTTACTGTGGAGTATCTCCCCGGTCAGTTCGACCAGCGCGCCGATAGCGCCGAGCAGTGCGTCAAACTCCTGGCTGCTGGCGAAGAGCCCATCATCCGTTCTGCCACCACCTATGTCATCTCTGGAGTGAAAAGTGGAAAGTGGAAAGTGGAAGGTGAGTGGCAGCAGGCTGTCATCAAGCACTGCGTCAACCCCGTTGACAGCCGCCGTGCAGACGATAGGAAGCCCACCACACTGGAAGAGAGCTATGCTGAGCCGGCTGATGTGATCACCTTCACCGGTTTCAAAGATATGGCTGAGGCAGATTTCCGCGAACTTTATAACGGTCTCGGCTTGGCGATGACCTTTGCCGACTTCAAACATATCCAGCACTATTTCCACGACGAGGAGCGGCGCGACCCCACCATGACGGAGATACGAGTGCTCGACACCTACTGGAGCGACCACTGCCGCCACACCACCTTTGCCACGGAGCTGAAAGATGTGCACTTTGACGAGGGCTACTACCGTCCGCTGCTCGAAGGGGCCTTCAAACAATATCTGGCCGACCACCAGGAGCAGTACGTAGGACGCACCGACAAGTTTGTCTGCCTGATGGACCTGGGCACCCTCGCCGCCAAACGGCTCAAGAAAGCTGGCATCCTCGACGACCAGGAACCTTCCGACGAGATCAACGCCTGCTCCATCGTGGTGCCCGTCGTCATCGACGGCAACAAGGAGGAGTGGCTCATCAACTTCAAGAACGAGACGCACAACCACCCCACGGAGATTGAGCCTTTCGGTGGTGCCGCCACATGCTTGGGCGGCTGCATACGCGACCCGCTGTCGGGCCGCACCTACGTCTATCAGGCCATGCGCGTCACTGGTGCCGCCGACCCCACAAGACCTCTCAGCGAGACCTTGCCCGGCAAGCTTCCGCAGCGTAAGATCGTCACTACGGCGGCTCACGGCTACAGCAGCTACGGCAACCAGATAGGTCTGGCGACGGGCATCGTCAACGAGCTTTACCACCCGGGCTATGTAGCCAAACGCCTGGAGATCGGTGCCGTCATTGCCGCCGCACCGCGTCGTGCTGTGAAGCGTCTGACTTCCGACCCAGGCGACATCATCATCCTGCTGGGTGGCCGCACAGGTCGCGACGGCATCGGCGGTGCCACAGGAGCCTCAAAAAGCCACACCATGGAGAGCCTCACCACCTGCGGTGCGGAGGTGCAGAAAGGCAACGCACCGACCGAGCGCAAGATACAGCGCCTGTTCCGTCGCGAGGAGGTCTCTAGCATCATTAAGAAATGTAACGACTTCGGAGCCGGCGGCGTGAGCGTAGCCATCGGTGAGTTGGCCGACGGCCTGCAGATCAATCTCGATAAGGTCCCCAAGAAATATGCCGGATTGGACGGCACCGAGTTGGCCATCAGCGAGAGCCAGGAACGTATGGCCGTGGTGGTGGACCCGAAGGATGTGGACCTGATGCTGAAGTATGCCGACGAGGAGAACCTCGAGGCCACGGTGGTGGCCACCGTCACCAAGGAGCCGAGGATGGTCATCAGTTGGCGTGGTAAGGAGATCGTCAACCTCTCCCGTCGCTTCATCGACACCAACGGTGCCCACCAGGAGACGACGGTTTCTGTGACGATGCCGGAGAAAGAGGAAAGTGGAAAGTGCAAAGTGGAAAGTGAGAAGAGCCTGTGGCTGTCCACGCTGAGCGACCTCAACGTATGCTCGCAGAAGGGTCTCGTCGAGATGTTCGACAGCAGCATTGGCGCCGGCAGTGTGGTGATGCCTTATGGCGGCCGCTATCAGCTGACGCCCACGCAGAGTATGATCGGCAAGCTGCCGCTCTTGGACGGCAAGTGCGACACCGTGACCATCATGAGTTACGGCATGGATCCCTACCAGACCTCTTGGAGTCCCTTCCACGGTGCCGTCTACGCCGTGTTGAGCTCGGTGGCCAAGATCGCCGCCGCCGGTGGCGACACCCGCCGCGTGCGTCTCACCTTCCAAGAATACTTCAAGAAGCTAGGCAACGACCCCTACCGCTGGGGAGAGCCCTTTGCTGCCCTCCTTGGCGCCTACCATGCCCAGATGGGTCTCAAGCTCCCTGCCATCGGTGGCAAGGACTCTATGAGCGGCACCTTCGACAAGATCGATGTGCCCCCCACCCTCTGTTCCTTCGCCGTAGGCATCAGCGACCTGCAGCATGTCGTCACCCCCGAGCTGAAGCAGCCCGGCAGCAAGCTCGTCCTGCTTGACGTCAAGGAGAAAGACTACGGTATGCCCGACTACGAAGATGCGCAGTGCCAGTACGCTGCGTTGCGCAAGGCTATCGAGGCGGGACAGGTGCGTAGTGCTTATGCCCTCGGTTTCGGCGGCATCATCGAGGCTGTCAGCAAGATGGCCTTTGGCAACAAGTTGGGCGTGAAGTTAAAGTCGGAGGTCGGAGGTCGGAGGTCGGAACTGACCGCTAAGCACTACGGCTGGATCGTCGTCGAGGTGGCCGATGCCAACGGCCTACCGTTCCGCTGCGAGGAGATTGGCGAAGTTACCGCCGAACCCGTGTTTGTGTGCAACGGCGAGCGCATAGACCTTGAAGAGGCCCTTGCCGCCTGGCAGGGTACCCTGGAAGGTGTCTTCCCGACGAGAAGCAATCAAGTGGAAAGTGGAAAGTGCAAAGTGGAAAACTTTGCTAGGCAGCTCTACGATGCCCCCAAACTCTCAACTATTAACTATAAACTATCAACTAAGCCGAAGGTCTTCATTCCTGCCTTCCCTGGTACCAACTGTGAGTACGACAGTGCCCGCGCCTTCCATCGCGCCGGTGCCGAGAGCCAGATTGTCGTCTTCCGCAACCAGAACGAGCAGCAGATACGCGAGAGTGTCGACGCCTATGTCAATGCCATCAAGGGGAGCCAGATCATCATGCTCCCTGGCGGTTTTTCTGCCGGCGACGAGCCCGACGGCTCTGCCAAATTCATCACCAGCATCTTCCGCAACCCGCGTATTGCGGAGGCTGTCATGGAGCTTCTCAACCAGCGCGACGGACTCATGCTGGGCATCTGTAACGGCTTCCAAGCCCTCGTCAAACTGGGTCTCGTTCCCTACGGCGAGATACGTCCGCAGGCCGACGACGCCCCCACGCTGACCTTCAACACCATCGGGCGCCACCAGAGCAAGATGGCCTACACGCGTGTAGCGTCGAACCTAAGCCCCTGGCTGCGGCGCGCCGAGTTGGGTGGCACCTACGTCATTCCCGTCTCGCACGGCGAGGGGCGCTTTGTAGCGAGCGACGACTGTCTGAAGCGTCTTTTCGCCGCGGGGCAGGTAGCCACGCAGTACTGCGACCTGACGGGCACCCCCACCATGGACGAAGAGTACAACATGAACGGCAGCTACATGGCCATCGAAGGCATCACCTCGCCCGATGGTCGCGTCCTGGGCAAGATGGGCCATTCGGAGCGTTTCTCACGCGGCTCAGCGATGAATATCACAGGCAATCCCGACCAACATATCTTCGAGGCCGGTGTCGAATACTTCCTTTAATAGATATGGCGCTCATCAAATCTTACAAAGGGAAGGCTCCGCGGTGGGGTGAAGGCTGTTACTTCAGCGAGAACGCCACCCTCGTGGGCGACGTGACCCTGGGCGACGAATGCTCCGTGTGGTTTAACGCCGTGGTGCGCGGCGACGTGGCCCCCATCACCATCGGCGACCGCAGCAACGTGCAAGACGGCAGCTGTATCCACGTAACCCACGACACGGGTCCCACCCATATCGGCAACGACGTCACCATCGGCCACAACGTGACCGTCCACGCCTGCACCATCCATGACGGCGCACTCATCGGCATGGGAGCCACCCTGCTCGACCACTGCGAGGTCGGCGAGGGAGCCATCATCGCCGCCGGCGCACTGGTGCTACAGGGCACCAAGGTACCGCCACACGAGATATGGGGAGGTGTGCCGGCCAAATACCTCAAACCCACAAGTCCCGGACAGACCGACAATGCGGCCCACTATGTGGAATACGCCAAAGTGTATCTTCGGGAGGAAGATAAAGATTAAAGTTTAAAGATTGGGATGTTAAAGCGATATATTTGGGTCTTTGCAGCCGTGCTGCTGACGGTGTCGTGCGGGAAGAGAGCCTTTCGTACCGATCATTACACCGACGAACGCTGCTATGAGCTCACCTTCGACGATGAGTTGTGGGGTGAGGATGGCGTCATAGGCCTCAAGGCCAGCTATGATGTGGTGTGGCCCGCCAAGGGGCTGCTCGACGAGGCCGCCGAACGGGAGCTCATGTTCCTCACCTTCGACGACAGCAGCGCCCACAGCATGCAGGAAGCCGCCGAGCGGTGGATTACCAGCACCTTCTTCTACGAAGAGGATCAGCCCCAGGTGCGGAGGGTCGACAGCCTCCCCGACGACGACGGGTGGGGCGTCAGCTACGAACATGTGCAGAGCACCTGCCAGGATTTCGGAACGAGGGTGCTCTTCACCATCAGCGGCGAAAGCTTCGGCGCCGGTGCCGCTCACGGCATGTATGGCGTCAGCTACCTCACCATCGACAAGGAGAGCGGACGTGCGCTGCACCTGACTGACTTTGTCGGCGACACCACCCAGCTGGGTGTCCTCATTGCCCGTGCTGTCCACGAATTGGACACCAACCGCGAGGTGCTATCCTGCCTCTTCGACGAATACCGCGATACCGACCGTATGCCGCAACCCAACACCTTCTTCGTCGACAGCGCCCGCACCGCTCTCACCATCGTCTATGGCCTCTACGAGGTGGCGCCCTACGCCTGCGGTATACAAAGTGTCGTGCTGCCCTTTGCCTGGCTCGACAAGCAACATTGATAGTTAAAAGTTAAGGGGTAAAAATCTTGCAACAAAAAAAATAATGAATAGTCACACCATCCCTGTCCTGCTGCTCACGGGATATCTGGGCAGCGGCAAGACCACCCTGCTCAACCGCATCCTCGCCAACCAGCAGGGTATCAAATTTGCTGTCATCGTCAACGATATCGGCGAGGTGAATATCGACGCCGACCTCATTGAGCGGGGCGGCATTGTGGGGCAGAAGGACGACAGCCTGGTGGCGCTGCAGAACGGCTGCATCTGCTGCACGCTGAAGATGGACCTTGTGGAGCAGCTGCACGACATCACCTCACAGCGGCGCTTCGACTACATTGTCATTGAGGCCAGTGGCATCTGCGAGCCCGAGCCCATCGCGCAGACCATCTGCTCGATGCCTACCATGGGACCCGAATATATCAAAGACGGCATCCCACTGCTGGACAGCATCGTCACCGTCGTCGACGCCCTGCGCATGAAGGATGAGTTCGGCAGCGGCCACGACCTGTTGCGGCCGCAGCTGGCAGAGGACGACATCGAGAACCTTGTCATCCAGCAGATAGAGTTCTGCAACATCATCCTCCTCAACAAAGCCTCCATGGTGTCTGCCGACGAGCGTGGCCGCATACGTGCCATTATCGCCGCCATCCAGCCGCAGGCGAAGATCCTCGAATGCGACTACTGCGACGTTCCTCTCGAGCAGTTGCTGCACACCCGCCTCTTTGACTTCGACCGCGTGGCCACATCGGCAGCGTGGATCAACGAAATAGAAGGACATCATGATGACGAGGAAAAACACGAGCACGAAGAGCATGAGCACCATCACCATCATCACGACGATGAGGGCGAAGCAGAAGAATACGGCATCGGCACCTTCGTCTACTACCGCCGCGAAGCGATGAACCTGGGGCGTTTCGACGAGTTTGTGGCGCGTCATATGCCTAAAGAAATTATTAGAACTAAGGGCATCTGCTGGTTTGACAGCGAACCCGACACCTGCTACCTCTTCGAGCAGGCCGGCAGCCAGGTGTCGCTGCGCGACGCAGGGGCGTGGTACGCCACCATGCCCACTGACGAGCTGCAGCAGTTCATGAACCACCACCCCGACCTAGTGCGCGACTGGGACGACACCTACGGCGACCGCATGCAGAAGCTCGTCTTTATCGGTCAGCACCTCGACCGCGCCGTCCTCACCGCCGCCCTCGACCAATGCCTCTGCTGATACCTCATGCTTCACGTTGACCCACACATCAAGAACATCATCTTCGACTTCGGCGGCGTGCTCATCGACTGGAACCCCCGCTACCTCTACCGCAGCTACTTCGGCTCCGACGAGGAGATGGAGTACTTCCTGCAGCACATCTGCACCATGGAGTGGAATGCGCAGATGGATGCCGGGCGTCCCTTTGCCGACGCTGTCGGCGAGTTGGCAGCCCAGTATCCCCAATATGCCGAGCCCATAGGCATGTACCACACACGGTGGTACGATATGATCGGCGGCACGGTGGAGAAGGGTGTCGAGTGGCTGCGCGCATTCAAGCGGCAGGGATACCACCTCTATGGCCTCACCAACTGGTCGATGGAGACGCTACCCACTGTGATGGCACGCTACGACTTCTTCACCCTCTTGGATGGCTTCGTGGCTTCCGGCGAGGAACACCTCCTCAAGCCCGATGCTCGCATCTACCGGAGGCTCCTTGACAGATACCATCTGCGCGCGGAAGAATGTCTCTTCATCGACGACTCCAAAACCAACATCGACGGCGCTGCGAAAGTAGGTCTCGCGGTGCACCTTTTTGAGGCTTCTGAGATGCGACAAACGGCCAGCGAACTGGGAGCGGACTGGGAGCGGACTGGGAGCGACCATGATAGAGGCACTGAAAATCAACAAATTACGAATATTTAAATTTTGTTAAATAATAAAACCACACCCTTATGGAAAATCCCCTCTCCAATCTTGAACCTGCCCGCGTGTGGCATTGGTTTGGTGAAATACTCGCCATCCCGCGTCCCTCGAAACACGAAGAACGCATCTCGGCCTACCTCGTGAACTGGGGCAAAGACCACGGTCTCGAGACCAAGAGCGACAAACTCGGCAACGTGCTCATCCGCAAACCCGCCACCAAAGGCTACGAGAAAAGTCCCATGGTGTGCCTCCAGGCCCACATGGACATGGTCTGCGAGAAGAATAGCAGCAAGAAATTCGACTTCATGAAGGACGCCATCCAGCCCGTGCGCGACGGCGAGTGGCTCACGGCCGACGGCACCACCCTCGGCGCCGACGACGGCATCGGCGTGGCTGCCATCCTCGCCATCCTCGAAGACAAGAAGATTGCCCACCCCGCACTGGAAGCCCTCATCACCGTCGACGAGGAGACGGGCCTCACGGGTGCCGGCGGCCTCAGCAAGAGCTGGCTCAAGAGCGAGATACTCCTCAACTTCGACGACGAAGACGAGGGCGAGTACTGCATCGGCTGCGCCGG
>CACZRR010000055.1 GCA_902783595.1 uncultured Bacteroidota bacterium | reverse complement strand
TTCGAGGTGCACTGCATTCCCTTGTGAGTCAGTGTAATCGGCAGTGATGGTCTCCTCGTCGAAGCGGTAGGGTGGCTGCGGTGTCTGCGGACGACGGAGTTGGTAGATGGTATCGGCAGGGTGGAAGGTGATGGCCTCTTTCAGGATGCCTTGCCGCCAGGTGCCACTCCAAACACACCCCTCCACCACCCCTTCGGGGCGGTCCCCCTCCCCTAACTTAGGGGAGGAGCAGGAATGGATGAGGGCCATTTTTAGACCGATGCTGGCGCACTCCAACCGCAGTGTGTCGCCTCGTAGTGACCATTTGCTGACGGGGATGGGGTCGGAGGTCTGAAGGGGACTATAGAGTTCGTAGGCGCTATCCGTCTGGTGGATGCAGAGCACGAGGCCCGTTTGCTGGCTCCAACCAGTCCACCAATGTTGAGCGTGGGTCGTCAGACCCACGCTCAACAATATTAATATGATTGTCTTTTTCATTTCGCGAACATCACCTTTTCGCTGCTGAACATGCGGGTGAGGACCCAGACGGCGATGCCGGTGTAGACCACGTTGGCGACCAACGTGACGACGACGGGCATCCACAGCACCTCGTGGGCGAAGACAGCGGTCATCACCTCGACACTGTTGTAGAAGGGGATGAGGTAGATGGCGAGGTTCTCCGAGGCGCCGTTCTGGAACATGGGCAGCAGACCGCAGAGCATCACCACGAGCATCAGCGGCAGCGCCATGGTGCCGGCATTCTTGACGTCCTTGGCCAGCGCCGATAGGAGGCTGATGACGGACGCCATGATGAGCACGGCGGCGAGGATGGTGAGCAGCAGCACGAAATAGTCGCCTGTGGTGTAGTGGAATCCAAGGGCCGCGGTGTCGACGTCGCCATGGATCATCTTGGGCAGCGAGAGGGCGATACCGATAAAGCTGGAGATGCCGCTCATGAGTGCTATGCCACTGAGGGAGATGATCTTGCCGAGTGCCAGCTCGTTGCGGCGCATGGGGGTGACGAGCAGCGTGGCGATGGTGCCGCGCTCCTTCTCGCCGGCGATGGAACTGGGGGCGATGGCCATCACGCCGCTGAAGAGCATCATGAGGATGAGCATGGGCAGGATCTTGCTCCAAATCATGGCACCGATATTGTCGTCGGTAGCCTGGTCGAAAGATACTGGCTCTTCGCTCGTTTCATCCACACGATTGATGTCGAAGCGGTTGCAGATGCTCTCCTCGTAGGTGGTGAGCATCGTCTCGAGTATGGAGAATACGCGCTGGGTGGCGTTGTTGGTGGAGTTGTAGTAGATCTCGATGTTGGGCGCCGGCTCACCGCTCTGCGGCACGTAGGTGGCGAGCTGCTGGTCGAAGTCGGCAGGGAAGCGCATGAGCACGGTGTTGAGGTCCTTGTCCTCCAGCTGGTCGATGTCCTTCTGTGTGAAGGGCACGGGGAGGATGGTGATATTGAGGCTGTCGGCGTTGTCGAACAGGGGCGCTATGCTCTCGGGCATATTCTCCACGCGGAGGGCGACATTGTCGTTTGCGCCTTCTTGTATCATGCTCTCGATGCCGGTACCCATGAAGCTGTAGATAAGGTAGATGAGCAGGCCCGGCATGATGAGGGCGGTGAATATCAGCTGGCGGTCGCCGAAGAAACGGGCGAACTCTTTCTTGATGATCGTTAAGGTATTGGATTTCATTCTTCACCTCCTTTCACTTCTTTGTAAATATTGAAGAATTTGTCTTCCAGAGGGATGCCGTTGCAGACCTCGCTGAGGCTGCCGCAGGCGATCATGCGGCCGTCGATGATGAGGCCCACACGGTCGCACAAGCGCTCCACGAGGCTGAAGATGTGGGTGCTGAGGATGATGGTCTTGCCGGCTGCCCGCAGCTCCTGCAGGTAGTCGGTGACGGTGCGTGCGGTGAGCACGTCGAGGCCGTTGGTGGGCTCGTCGAAGATGATGATATCGGGGTAGTGCACCAGCGAGATGACCAGCGAGAGCTTCTGCTTCATGCCTGTGGAGAGGTTGGCGACCTTCACCTCGGCGAACTTGTCGATGCCGAAGCGCTGGAACATCTGTGCTTTGCGTCCCCGCATGGTGACCTCGTCGACGCCGTGGAGGCGGCTGAAGAAGTCGAAGAGGTAGTTGGGCGTGAAGAAATCCTCGAGCTTGAGTTCGGAGGTGAGGAAGGCGATCTTGCGGCGCACCTCCTCGGGTTGTGCCACCACGCTGCTGCCGTCAATGGTGGCGTCGCCGCTGTCGGGACGCAGGAGCGTGGCAAGCATGCGGAGTGTGGTGGTCTTGCCGGCGCCGTTGGGACCCAGGAGACCGAAAATCTCGCCTTTATGGGCGACGAAAGAGAGACCGTCAACGGCCGTCTTGCGGCGTGCGTTGGTGCGCTCTATCTTCTGCTGTTTGCGTGAGAGCGTGAACGTTTTGCTCAGGCCCTCGACGCGTAGAATCTCGTTCATGGTTGAAAAATGAAGTGATTTTATGTTTTTTTACGGCTGCAAAGATACGTTTTTTTCTTCTTGTAATAATATTTTTTTCTTTTGGCAGTTATGGTATACCGAAATAAAGACCCTGCCGACCGATGCTTTTGCGCCGCGCTTTCTGTTTGCTTGTTATTGTGCTGCTTGTTGCCGTGCTGCCCGCCGCCGCGCAGGACGACGGCGATGGCTATGTGCCTGTGCGACGCCTCGCCCCAGGGGAGCACTACACCTTCGCTGCGGTGCTTGACGGCGGCGACACCGTGCCGCTGTACCACTTGCGCGAGGTGTGCGTGTATTCGACAGGCATGCTGCTGAGCCCTAAGGAGATCCGCCACAACGCCAAGTTGATCCGTAATGTGCGCCTCATGCTGCCCTATGCCCGCGAGGGCAAACGGCGCCTCGATGTGCTGGAGGTGGAGATCGCCAATATGCCCAAGAAGCAGCGCAAAGCCGCCATCAAGCAGGCCGAGAAGCAGCTGCTGGCCGACTACAAGGGCGAACTCTCCAAGTATAAGTTCTCACAGGGTTTGGTGCTCATCAAGCTTATAGACCGCGAGACGAGTCGCACGGCCTACAATATCGTCGGCGAGCTCCGCGGCACCTTCCGCGCCAGCCTCTACCAGACTTTTGCGCGCCTCTTCGGGTTCAACCTCAAGACCAAATTCGACCCCACCAAGGATAAGAAGGACGACCTCATAGATCGCATCGTGCGGTCGATAGACAGGGGACAGTTGTAAAACGTAAAACCTCAAACGTAAAACGTAAGATGAAGGGCTATTGTTTTCTTTCGGCCGTGCCGATGCGGGCCGAGGCCAGCGACCGCAGCGAGATGGTCAACCAGCTGGTGCTGGGCGACACCATGGAGGTGCTTGAACGACAAGAGAAATGGTCGCGTGTCAAAAGCGACTACGACGGCTATGAGGGCTGGGTCGACAACAAGCAGTACGCCCCCTTCGAGGACGCCGCTTCGCTGGCAGAGAACCTCTTCCTCGGCACCCCCTACCTCTGGGGTGGGCGCTCGACGGGCGGTATCGACTGCAGCGGTTTGACGCAGGTGTGCTTCAAGGCCAAGGGTATCTGGCTGCCGCGCGACGCCTCCCAGCAGGCCACCTGCGGCGTGGAGGTGTGCTCTTGTGACCCGCAACGCGACGACCTCGCTTTCTTCAGCAATGCCGACGGGCGCATCGTCCACGTGGGCATCTGCATGGGCGACGGCCGCATCATCCACGCCTCCGGACAGGTGCGCATCGACACCCTCGACCAGCACGGCATCCTCGTGGAGCGCACCGGTCATTACAGCCACCGCCTCCATTCTATCCGTCGCGTGCGCTGACAGGTTGCCCACCTCGCGGTGTTTTTCTCCCCTCGCTGCGCTCGGAAATCCATAGATTCAGTTTTTTTCTTCTTTTCGAGTAATTCGCTATCAATTGACCTGCGTATCTTAGAGTAATTAGAGTAATTCGCCGTTATTCAAAAGACTCGCCGTTATAATTCGAGTAATTCGCCCGTAATTGACCTGCGTAGCTAATTCGTTTAATTCGCATAATTCGCCGTTTGATCTTTTTTATTTTTCAACTTTCATTTTTCTTTGTATCTTTGCATTTTATTTTTGTAACAATAAAATAGACAAACATACTATGGCAGAACTCACTGAGCAAGAACAGATTCGCAGGAATTCACTTAATGAGCTGAAGAATCTCGGCATCAACCCCTATCCCGCAGCCCTCTATGAGGTGAATGTGAAGACATCGGAGATACTGGAGAACTTTCCGAAAGACAACAGCCTCTACCAGGATGTGAGCATCGCCGGCCGTATCATGAGCCGTCGCATCATGGGTGCCGCCTCGTTTGTGGAGCTGCAGGACTCGTACGGCCGCATACAGCTTTACATCAAACGCGACGAGATCTGCCCGGGAGAGGACAAGACGATGTACAACACCGTCTTCAAGCGTCTGCTCGACATCGGCGACATCATCGGCGTCACGGGTTATGTCTTCGTGACCCAGATGGGCGAGACCTCTATCCACGTGAAGAGCCTCAAGGTGCTCAGTAAGAGCCTGCGCCCGCTGCCCATCGTCAAGGAGAAAGACGGCGTGGTGTACGACGCCTTCAGCGACCCTGAGCTGCGCTACCGCCAGCGCTATGTCGACCTCATTGTCAACCCGCAGGTTAGAGAGACCTTCGTGCAAAGGGCTCAGATTGTGAACACCATGCGCCAGTACTTCAACGAGCAGGGCTACCTCGAGGTGGACACCCCCGTGCTGCAAAGCATACCCGGCGGCGCCGCCGCACGCCCCTTCATCACCCACCACAACGCCCTCGATATCGACCTCTACCTCCGCATCGCCAACGAGCTCTACCTCAAGCGCCTCATTGTGGGCGGCTTCGCAGGTGTGTATGAGTTCAGCCGCAATTTCCGCAACGAGGGTATGGACCGCACCCACAACCCCGAGTTCACCTGCATGGAGATTTATGTGGCCTACAAGGACTACAACTGGATGATGACCTTCACGGAGAACATGCTGGAGCGCATAGCCAAAGCCCTCCACGGCGACACCAAGGTCAATGTGTGGGGCAACGAGATAGACTTCAAGCCGCCGTTCCGCCGCGCCCCCATGTGCCAGCTTATCAAGGAAGAGACGGGTGTCGACGTGGCTGGTATGAATGAGGACGAACTGCGTGAGGCCTGCAATCGCCTCGGTGTGGAGACCGACGCCACCATGGGCAAGGGCAAGCTCATCGATGCCATCTTCGGCGAGAAGTGCGAGGGCAAGCTCATCCAGCCCACCTTCGTCACCGACTATCCCATCGAGATGTCTCCTCTCTGCAAGCGTCACCGCGACAACCCCGAGCTCACCGAGCGCTTCGAGCTCTTCGTCAACGGCAAGGAGCTGGCCAACGCCTACTCCGAGCTCAACGACCCCATCGACCAGCTGGGCCGCTTCCAGGAGCAGCTGCGCCTCTCCGAGAAAGGTGACGACGAGGCTATGTTCATCGACATGGACTTCGTGCGCGCCCTCGAATACGGCATGCCGCCGACCTCCGGCATGGGCATCGGCATCGACCGTCTGGTGATGATGATGACCGGCGCACAGAGCATCCAGGATGTGTTGCTCTTCCCCCAGATGAAACCCGAGGTGCATGCCGCCGCGGCAGAAGAGGAGCAGAGCGACCTCTCCGCCCACGGCGTCGACGAGGCCTGGGTACCCGTGCTGCAGAAAGCCGGCATCAAGACCTATGCCCAGCTCAAGGAGGCCAACGCCAACAAGCTCTTCAACGATCTCGGCGGCCTACGCAAGAAGATGAAGCTCGATATCCCCGCCCTCAAACGCGAACAGTTCGACGCCTGGCTCAATGATTAAGCAGTTTACATTCAATCATTTCGGTGTCAACTGCTACCTCGTTATTGATGAAGCCACGAAGGAGTGCGCCATCGTCGACCCCGCCTGCGAGGCGTCGTTCGAGGATGCACAGCTGACACAATATATCGCTGACAACGGGCTGGTGCCCGTCATGGTGCTGCTCACCCACGCCCATGTGGATCACATCGCGGGGTTGCGGCAGGTGTGCGAACACTATCACCTGCCGGTGACGATGCATGGCGACGGCCGCAAGCTGCTGCGGCAGGCCGAGGCCTACGGCTCCGTGATGGGCTTCGCCGTGGACGACATGAGCGACCTGGCGGTGCAGGAGATAGCCGACGGCGATATCCTTGAGGTCGGAAGTCGGAAGTCGGAAGTCGGAGATTTCGGGAATGGCGATACAATTCCGCCCTTCACCCTCCTACCTCCTACCTCGATAGAGTGCCGCTATGTCCCCGGCCACTGCCCCGGGAGTATGTGCTTCGTGGTGCCCAGCGAGAAAGCCGTCCTCACCGGTGACGCCCTCTTCCATTTCAGCATCGGCCGCACGGACCTGCCCGGCGGCGACTACCCCACGCTCATCGAGAAGCTCAAGACGCGCATCCTCACCCTCCCCGACGACTACCGCGTCCTCCCCGGCCACGGCATCGCCAGCCAGATCGACAAAGAGAAGAAATACAACAGTTTTTTAGTTTAATTTCAATCAGAACCATCAGAACTATCAGATATTTTTTTTGTTCTTTTAGTTTTGATTGAGAAACAAGAAATATGGCCGTAAAGATTGATCCCAGTTGGTACGCCGTGCTGCAGCAGCAGTTCGAGGCGCCGTATTTCGGGCAGCTGAAGGAGTTCCTGGTGGAGGAGCGGCGCCAGTATACGTGCTATCCGCCGGGCAGCCTGATCTTCTCGGCCTTCGACCATACGCCGTTCGACAAGGTCAAGGTGGTCATCCTGGGTCAGGACCCCTACCACGAGGCGGGGCAGGCCATGGGCCTTTGCTTCTCGGTGCCCGACGGTATCGCCGTACCGCCCTCCTTGGTCAACATCATCAAAGAGATTAACGACGACCTCGGCGTCAATATCCCCACCACCTGCGGCGACCTCAGCGGCTGGGCGGAGCAGGGCGTGCTGCTGCTCAACGCCACGTTGACGGTGCGTGCCCACCATGCCGGCAGCCACCAGCGCCACGGCTGGGAGACCTTCACCGACGCCGCCATACGGGCGCTGTCGGAGCGCCGCAGCGGCCTGGTGTTCCTGCTGTGGGGCAGCTACGCCATCGCCAAGTGCAGCCTCATCGACACCTCGCGGCACCATGTGCTCACGGCGCCGCATCCGTCGCCGTTGTCGGCATACAGGGGCTTCTTCGGCTGCCGTCATTTCTCGCAGGCCAATGCGCTGCTCACCGCACAGGGACAGGCACCCATACGGTGGGAGGAGATCAGGTGAGAGAACTTGAAAAAGTAATGATCTATAAGGGAAACCAACGATGTATATGAAAAAAAATATCTTAGTCTTTGTGGCGCTTCTGACGCTGGCGGTCACCGCTACGCGTGCCGCCGTGGTCGACAGCGCCGATGCCGAGCTCGTGGCGCGCCATTTCTGGAACGCCTATCGTGACAAGGGTGTCGCCGAGCAGCACCGTCCGATGACGTCTGTGGACCTCGGCTACGACGGCATGTATTTCTTCTTGGGCGAGGGACGCCAAGGTTTCGTGGTGGTGGCTGCCGACGATGCCGTGCAGCCCATCCTGGCTTACGCTTTCCGTGGCACCCTGGTGGGTGAGCGCGGCATGAGCAGGGAGCTGACGTGGTGGCTCGACGGCTACCAGAGCCAGATCGCCGCCGTGCGTGACGGAGGCTATAAGGCCGACGGCGCAACGGAGGCGCTGTGGCAAGGACTGCGGCGCGGCGCAGCCGCCTACAAGGGCGTGCAGAGCGCCGTGGACACCATGCTCACCACCAAGTGGGATCAGGACAGCCCCTACAACGACCTGTGCCCCACGGGGCAGATGTCGATGTGGGGAGGACGCACCTATCCGGTATCGGCCGCCACGGGATGTGTGGCTACGGCGATGGCGCAGGTGATGAACTACCACCAGTGGCCTGTGCGCGGCACCGGCAAGCATAGCTTCCGTGTCTTGAACCCCAACACCTCGCGTCCCAGCAGCACCTTCGACTCGGCCTCCGCCGACTTCGGCGCCACCGTCTACGACTGGGACAATATGCTCGACACCTACTCCAGTGTCTCGCCGCAGGTCGCCAAAACGGCTGTCGCCACGCTGATGTACCACTGTGGCGTGGCGGTGGACATGATGTACGGCTCGGATATGGAGGGCGGCAGCGGCGCTATGGTCACCAATATGCCCTACATGTGTTATGGCAGCGTGATCAATGGTGCTATCAAATATTTCGGCTACAGCTCCAATATGACGGGCATCTTGCGCAAGGACTATGACGACACCACGTGGACGTCGTACGTGCATGACGAGCTGGTGGCTGCGCGCCCCGTCATCTATGCCGGCGGCGATGCGACGTCGGGAGGCCACTGCTTCGTGTGCGACGGCTGCGATACCATCGGCAAATACCACTTCAACTGGGGTTGGAGCGGCGCAGGCGACGGCTTCTTCACCCTCAACCGTCTGGCACCTGGCGTGGGTGGCATAGGCGGCGGCACAGGCACCTACAACTTCACCGCCGCGCAGGAGATCGTGCTGGGCTTCCAGCCCGCCAGCGAGGAGCTGGGCGACTCGCTGTGCATCATCCGCCAGTTCCCCTACGAGCAGAACTTCGAGGTGGCGCCCACCTGCTGGGAGTCGGAAAGCTCCTACACTGGCAGGTACAGCTACGGCCTCTCCTGGCAGCTGACCGACACCACCTTCTGTCTGGGCAAGTATTCGGCCCACGGCTTCGGCACCGGCGCTACCACCTCGACGACGGAGAGCCTCTATTCCCCCTACATCACCACCCCGGGGCACTATACCGTCACCTGGAAGAGCCGTGCCGTCAACGCCAACTATACGGAAGACTATGCCGTGCTGTTCAACGACTCGGTGCTCTTCTCCGACCAGACGAATGCGACGGAGTGGGAGGACCACGAGGCCACGTTTACCGTGGGCGACGGCGACACGCTGCGTCTGCTGTTCCGTTTCGTGGGTGTGCAGCGCAGTTCGAAAGGTATCTTGATTGACGATATCGTCATCTCGCAGAGCACCCCCGTCGCCATCGACGAGGTCGAGAAGACCGCTGCCGTCAGCGCCTATCCCAATCCCACGAGTGGTGTGGTGACGCTACGCGCCGCCGGTGCTGTGCGCCATGTGGAGGTCTACGACAACTACGGTCGCCAGCTGGAGCGCCTGCCGCAGCAGCGTGTGGTGAACCTCGGCTGCTACCCGCAGGGCCTCTATATCCTGAGGGTGGTGACCGACGAGGGCGTGACGACGCTGCGTGTGGTGAGAGACTGACGCAGGAGCCATTATATAAATATATAGTGAGGCCGCGCTACAGCGCGGCCTCACTGTCTGTTGCATAAAAGGTGTGCGGGGGCCTAGCGGAACTCGAAGAGGTTGGTGAAGCCTGTCATGGTGAAGATGTTGCGGATGTCGTTGTTCATGCCGGTGATGTAGACATGGCTGCCCTTGGGTTTGGCGTTCTTGAGCACGCTGAGGAAGAGGCGCAGGCCGCTGGAGGAGATATACTCCAGTGCGCTGCAGTCGAGCACGATGTTTTTGCCGTCGCAGTTGGCAAGAGGTGCCAGATCCTTCTCCGTCTGTGGCGCTGCGGCGGTGTCGAGGCGCCCTTCGAAAAGGGCCACGAGTTCGCCGTTCTGTTCTTTGATGGTGGTGTTCATGGTAATATATGTTATGAGATTTTTTTGCTGAGGGTGAGGATGTTCTTATGATCCTTATATTGATACTCGATGTGATCCATGATGTTTCGGACGAGGAAGATGCCCAGTCCGCCGATGGGACGGTCGTCGGCATCGAGGGTGATGTCGGGGGTCTCATTTTGCGTGGGGTCGAAGGGGGTGCCGCTGTCGCTGATCACGAAGGTGAGCATTCCTTCCTCGAAGAGGGCATCGATATCGATGTCCCCCACGGTGCCTTGAGGGTAGGCGTAGTTCATTACATTGACCACCGCCTCCTCCATGGCCAGGTTGAGGTTCATCGTGATGGACATATCGAGGCCGTTGTCCTCGCATAGCTCATCGATGAAAGAGGCGAGCAGGGGTATTTCCTGTACATCGTTGTGCAGGGTGAGGTGCAGTTGCGCTTTCATGATTGGATGGTTTTGGTTAGTTGGACGGCCAGCATGGTGAGGTCGTCGCTGGGGTCGGCGCCGGCCACGAAGGTGTGGACGGCACCGCTCATATCGTCGATGATGGCGCGTGGCTCCTTGCCGAGGGAGCCCTGCAGCGTGGCGAGCATGCGCTCCTCGCCGAACTGCTCATGGGTGCCGTTCTCGGCCTCGGTGATGCCGTCGGTGTAGATGAAGATGATGTCGCCTGAGGTCACGCTGACCTCCTGGCGTGTGTACTGCCAGTTGGACATGAGGCCCACGGGGATGTTGGCATCCATGGCGAAGGGGGTGGTGCCGGCGGCGTTCATCAGCACGGGGGGACAGTGGCCGGCGTTGCTGTAGGCCAGGACACCGGTGCGCAGGTCCAGGACGCCGATGAAGAGGGTGACGAACATCGAGCTCTCGTTCATCTCCGACATGGCGTTGTTCATCTGTGTCATCACCTGCTCGGGGCTGTCGGTATGTGCCGACAGGGTGCGGAAGAGGCTGCGTGTCACCGCCATCACCAGCGAGGCGGGCACCCCTTTGCCGCTGACGTCGCCCAGGCAGAAGAAGAGCTTCTGGTCGCGCACATGGAAATCGTAGAGGTCGCCGCCCACCTCCTTGGCGGGCACCAGCAGTCCGTACATCGCCACCTCGTCGAGGTCGGGGTAGGGCGGGAAGGTCTTGGGGAGCATGCCTTTTTGTATGGCGCTGGCGATATGCAGCTCGCTGGCTATTCGCTCCTTCTCGGCGTTGACGGCGCTGAGCTTGCGGAAGCCGCGCACGGTGCGCCACATGATGAACACCATCAGCGCCAGGCCTATCACCATGAAGACGATGAGGTTCATGCCCACGGTGCGCAGGCCGCGGTATATCTCTCTGTCGGGGAAGATGACCGCCATGGTCCACCCCGTACCGCCCTCGACGGGGGCGTAGTACATATAGCTCTTCTCGCCGTCGTTGTTGTGGATGGTTGCCGAGCCGCTGTCGTGCGCCAGCATGGCGGTTTTGACGCGCGTGATGGTGGTGTCGTGGTAGTTTTCAGAGACCTCCTGCAAGGTGGTCGTCATCACCATGTTCTTGTCGGGGCATGCCAGCAGACGTCCGGTGCTCGATGCCAGGAAGGTGTACATGCCGTCGTTGTAGCCGAAGAGGTCGACGAGCCACTCGATCGACACATCGCTGCAGAACACTCCCACCACACGTCCCGAGTGGTCGTGGATGGGCATGGTGTAGGAGCACACCATCATCTTGGACCCCGCCTCATCGATGTAGGGCTCTGTCCACATGCCTCCTTCCGCCTTGAGGGCCTCGCGGTACCAGGTGGCGTTGAGGTAGTCGTGATCGGCAGAGCCGATCTGGCGGTAGACGATGTCGCCGCTCAGCCCGTCGGAGCGTCCCGCGAAGGGCTCATACCAGCGTCCCTGCTCGGGGAAGTAGTCGGGCTCGAAAGCCATGGCGCAGCCCGTGATGATGGGGTTGTTCTTGATGATGAGCTTCAGAGTGCTGTAGATGGAGTCGGGGTTGTAGACGGACCAGTCGATGATCCATTGCATGTTGTCTATGGCCGTCTCCACCGACCCCGCGATGTTCTGTATCTGCAGGTTGCGCACTTGCAGCTCCGTGCGGGCGCGCTGCTGCACCTCGTCGCGTAAGCCGTCGCGGGCGAAGAAGTACTGCACCAGGCCGGTGACCTCGATGAGTACGGCGGCGGTGATGAGCAACATTAGGCTGCTGCGTGTCTGTAGCGAGTGAAACCACTGGGAGAATTTGTTTTTCATGGGCGTTGAGTAGTCTATTGTAGGTATGATAGGTTCGTGTTTACATGGCGAAGGTGAGGCGTATGCCGTCGGGTGTCTGCTCTGTGGTGACCTCCTTGCTCATGCCGCGGATGATCATCACGGCCAGCTCGTCGGCGTCGGGGCGCTCGAGGGGCGACACCGTCTCGCCCTTGTGGAGGATGACCACATTGGACGAGTAGTCCAGTTCGCTGTAGTTCACCTCGATATGGACGGGTTTGTTGTAGTGTGCCAGCAGCGTCAGCATCTCCTCGACCACGTGGGTGATGGGGTTCATCTTCTCCGCTATCGAGTGGCGTATGCAGAACTGCTTGATCTGCGACGTCATGTCGTAGAAGTCGAAGTCGCGGCTGGCGATGTCGAACACGAGGCTGCGTATGCGGTGCACGAAGGTGCGTGTGGCGGCCTGCTGCGGGTTGTTGAAGATCTGCTCCGGCGTGCCCTCCTCCAGGATGGTGCCCTCGTCCATGAAGAAGACGCGCGTGCTGACGTCGCGGGCGAACTTCATCTCGTGGGTGACGATGATCATGGTCATCTTGTCCGCCGCCAGCGTACGTATGACGCCCTGCACCTCGCCGACCATCGTGGGGTCGAGCGACGACGTGGGCTCGTCGAAGAGGATGGTGGTGGGCTTCATGGCCAGGGTGCGTGCTATCGCGGCGCGCTGCTTCTGGCCGCCGGAGAGCTGTGACGGCAGCACGTCGGCTTTCTCGGCCATACCCACCTTGCGGAGGTACTCGATGGCCTCCTTCCGCGCCTCGTCGGCACTGAGACCGTGCAGCTTCATGGGCGCCAGGGTGACGTTGTCGAGGACGGTGAGATGCTCGAAGAGGTTGAAGTTCTGGAACACCATGCCCATCTTCTCGCGGTGCTTGTTGACGGGGAAGCCCTTGGCGAGTATGTTCTCCCCGTCGACGATGATCTCGCCCGACGTGGGCGGGTCGAGCAGGTTGAGGGTGCGCAGCAGCGTGCTCTTGCCGGAGCCCGAGGGGCCGATGATGGCGACGATCTCGCCGTCGCCGATCTCGCAGCTGATGTCGCGCAGCACCGGCAGCGGCTTGCCGTCGGGTGTGGTGAACGTCTTGGTGAGATGGCGCACGGTGATCATAGGCGTGTCGTTTTGCGTACCAGTATGTCAAGGCCTTTGCAGAGCAGCCAGGCGAGCATGAAGTAGATGATGGTGACCATCAGCAGCGGGACGAACGATATCTGTGCCGCGTTGCGGATGGCCTCGGTGGCGCCGGCGAGGTCCAGGATGGCGACATAGCCGACGATGGAGGTGCTCTTCACCATCGACACCGCCTGGAACTTGTAGGCGGGGAGGGCGTTCTTGAGCGCCTGGGGTGCCACGATATAGTGCAGGCACTGCATCCTGCTGAATCCCAGGGCGCGGCCGGCCTCCATCTGGTCGGTGCCCACCGAGTCGAGCGACGACTGGATCAGCGCGCACGCCAGGTTGGAGAAGTTGACGGCGAAGGCGGCGACGGCGGCGACGATGCCGTTGCCGCCGGAGAGGACCACGTAGAAGAAGAAGAGCAGCAGCACCAGCAGGGGGGTGCCACGCACGATGTAGCGGTAGGCGGCTGCGAAACGGCGCAGCCCTTTGTCGTGGCTCAGCGTCATGAGGTAGATGACGCCGCCGAGCAGCGTGCCGAGGAGCAGGGAAAGCAGCGTGATGACCACCGTGGACCACAGGCCATGCGTGATGAGCTGCCATCGCCCGTCGGCGATCAGCGCTTCGTAGAGGTGGTTCAGCAGGGTGGATAGCATGGTCAGAAGGTCATTGTGGCGCCGAAGTATACCAGTATGGGAAGCTGGTTGACGCGCTCGAAGGTGGTGCGGTTGAAGTAGAAGATGTTCTCGCGGCTGTAGACGTTGGTGGCCGAGAGCGACAGCTCGAGGATGGAGTGGGTGGAGAGGGAGAACTTACGCTTCACACCCACGTCGAGGCGGTGGTAGGAGGGCAGGTTGCCTTTGTAGAGGTCGCCGTAGTGGAGGCTCAGCTGTCCGTTCTCCTGCGTGTAGTCGGAGGCGATATAGGAGGGGAAGAGGAGCTGCTGGAAGATGCCTTGTGTCTGCGTGAAGGGGAAGCCGGAGCCGAAGGTCCAACGGGCGCTGACCTCCCACTCGCGCCACGCGCCGAGGGCGTAGGTGGCCAGCAGGTTGACGGTGTGGCGCCGGTCGTAGTGGGGGCTGTAGGTCTGCAGCTCGTCGGTGCGCTCCACGAAGCCCAGGGAGTAGGTGGCCCAGAGGTAGAGCCGCTCGAGGTCGACGGTGGCGCTGATGTCGAAGCCCGACGCCTGGCCTTCCTCGATGATGTAGTCCTTGCGGAGGTATTCGGGCTTGTAGTTGGGGTTGTCCTGGCCGCCGATGGTGGCGCTGCTGTAATAGGGGTCGGTGTCGTCGTAGAGCTTGTTGCGGTTGGCGTTGAGCAGTTGGTCGAAGTGTTTGTAGTAGAACTCGGCGTTGAGGGTGATGTGCTCGGTGAGGTCGTACTCGGCGCCGATGACCAGGTGCTTGGCTTTCTGCACCGTGGTGGTCACTTCGTCGCCGCGGAAGGTCGAGGGCACATGCAGGTCGCCCGAGCCGGTGAGGAAGCCGGAGAAGAGGTTGACGATGTCGTTGTCGGAGCGTGCGTCGAGGAAGATCTGGCTGTATAGGCCAGTGGCGAACTTGAAGCGCAGGTCGGGGGAAAGGTTGTACTTGGCGGCCAGACGGGGCTCGAGGCTGAAGGTGCCCAAGGTGGCGTAGTAGACGGCGCGGATGCCGGGGTCGGCGATCAGACGGCCGGTGTTGACGTTGTAGGTGCCGTACATGGACAGCGTGGTGCTGGGCTCTTTCTGCGACAGCCCCTTGCCGTCGGTGCCCGTGAACTGGTAGTCGGTATTGTAGCCCTCGATGCTGAGGCCGTACTTCATCTTGTTGTTGCCGATGAAGTTGGTGATCTGCATCGACATGTTGAAGCCGCTTATGCTGCTGTACTTGTTGTCGTTGGCCTGTGTGGCGGTATGGTCGTCGAGGGTGATGCTGTAGTTGGAGTAGGCCACGCTGCCGTCGAGGATGGCGGAGGCGCCGGTGACGAGCATGAAGTTGGTGCCGGCGCCGTAGCTCTGCCAGTGGTAGTCGGCGATGTTCTGGTAGCCGTCGACGCGGTCGTCGAAGCGGAAGCCGAAGAGGTTGAACTTGCTGCCCGTGCCCGAGTTGAAGCTCAGCTTGCCGTAGAGGTCGAGGAAGTCGAAGGGCAGGCCGCCGTCGACGTAGTTGTAGAACACCTCTGAGCTCTTGGAGAGGAACGAGTTCTTGGCCGACAGGAGGTAGGAGATGGTGGCTTTGGATTGTGTGCTCTCGCGCTTGAGGGGACCCTCGAGGATGAGGCTGGCGCCGAAGGTGTTGACGCCCAGCTTGCCGCTGTGGCGCCGCTTGTTGCCGTCGCGCGTGGTGATGTCCATCACCGACGACATGCGGCCGCCGTACTCGGCGCCGAAGCCGCCGGTGTAGATGTCGGCATTGAGGATGATGTCGGTCTCGAAGATGGAGTAGAGGCCTATGGAGTGGAAGGGGTTGTAGACGATCATGCCGTCGAGGAGCGTGAGGTTCTGTATCATCGAGCCGCCGCGGATGTAGAGCTGGCCGCCCTGGTCGCCGGTGGAGCTGACACCCGGCAGCACCTGCATGTACTGCGCGATGTCGGCGGTGCCGCCGATGGAGGGCATCTGCTGTATCTGGCTCGACGTGAGCTTCTCCACGCTCACCTGCGTTTGGCTGCGGCGCTCCTCCACCTTGTTGGCCTTGATCTCCACGGTCTTGAGAGTCTGGGCGGCGGGCTTGAGGCGTATGGTGTGGGTGACGGTTCTGTTCTTCATCAGCACGACGGTGTCGCTGTATTCTTCGTAGCCCATGTAGCGCACGCGCAGCACATAGGTGCCCTGCGGCACCTTGTTGATGAGGAAGAATCCGCCGAGGTCGGTGGCGCAGCCGTGTGCCGGCGTGGTGGTGCCGGGGACCTCGAGCATCACGTTGGCGAAGGGGATGGCCTCGCCGTTGGCGTCGTCGAAGAGGGTGCCCTTCACCGTACACTGGCTCCACGCCGTGGTGGAGAGGAGCGTGAGCAGGGGGAACAGGAGTATCAGGAGAAGGGGTTTCTTCATGAGGTACGGTGGGGACTAATGGATGATTTTAAAGATCAGCTCTTTGAGCAGCTCGCCGTCGGTGACGTTGCCGCTGTTGTGCACGCCCTTGCTGCGCAGGTCGGTCTCGTAGAGGTAGCCGATGCAGGTGGCCAGTTTGCCGAGCTTGTAGTTGGCGGCTGCCACCTCGTAGTCGCGCACGAAGCTCGGCGCGCACCCCAGCGCGCGTGCCGCGTCGCTCTTGTCCTCGAGCTGGTGGTAGTACATGATTTTGAGGAAGTAGCCGTAGAGCAGGGGCAGCAGCATCTGGATGGGGTTCTTCTTGGGGTTGGCGGCGAAGTAGTTGACGATGCGGTTACACATCACGGGGTCGCGGCGTCCTATGGCTTTCTGCAGCTCGAAGACGTTGTAGTCCTTGCTGATGCCTATCTGGTCCTCGATGAGCTGCTCGGTGATGAGGTGCTGGTCGGCGACGAGGGGGTAGAGCTTGGAGAGCTCGTTGGCGATCTTGCCGAGGTCGTTGCCGAGCGACTCGATGAGGAGTGCCGCGGCCTTGTCGCCGATGCTGCAGCCGTGGGCGCTCACCTCGCTTTTGATCCAGGCGGGCAGCTGGCTGTCCCACACCTTGGGGGTCTCGTAGACGCAGCCGCTCTTGGCGATGGCCTTGTAGGCGGCGCTGCGCTTGTCGAGCTTCTTGTGGCGGTAGCAGAAGACGATGACGCCCTTCTCGGAGGGGTGATCGAGGTAGGTGGCCAGCTGCTCCCATTGGCGCGTGTCGATGTCCTGCGCCTCCTTGACGAGGACGAGGTGCACGGGCGACATCATGGGGTAGCGCTTGGCGTCGCTGACGACGGCGGCCATCGTCGTGTCGCGCCCATACACCACCGTGAGGTCGAAGTCGCGCATTGCCTCATCGACGACATGGTGCTCGAAGTAGTCGCTCACCACGTCGATGTAGTGGTTCTCTTCGCCCATAAGGAGGTATACGGGCTTGAAATTTCCGCCCTCCAAATCGCTAAGCAGTTGTTTTTCAGTCAGTGCCATCGCGTCAGGGATTCTGTTTCAAAACAACAAAGATACAAAAAAAGTAAAATTTTTTTGGTGGTGTCAGAAAAAAAGTGTAATTTTGCAAAAATTAACTAAAAAGAACGACACTTATGCAAGAGCCTACACGGCTGTTCGACCTGCTTCAGTGGAGGAAAGAGCTGCACCCGGAGCGTCCGGTGTTCAAATTCAAGGAAAACGGCGAGTGGAAAGACCACTACATCGACGAATATATAGAGAAAGTAGACCTGATCAGCTATGCCCTGCTGCACCTGGGAGTGAAGAAGGGCGAGAACATAGGCCTCATCAGCGCCGGCAGGCCGGAGTGGAACTATGTCGACTTCGGCGTGCAGCAGACGGGTGCCGTGCTGCTACCCATCTACCCCACCATCAGCGAGGAGGACTACCAGTACATCCTCAACGACGCACAGGTGCGTCTGCTGGTGGTGGAGAACGCCACGCTCTACAAGAAGATCAGCAACATCCGCGAGAAGCTGCCGCACCTGGAAAACCTCTGCACCATCGTGCCCATGGAGGGCGTGAAATCGATGGACGACATCTACGAGATCGGACGCCAGTATGTGGCTGAGCACCCCGATGCACCGCAGCAGCTGCAGGCCATCAAGGACGCCCTGACCATCGACGACGTCTGCACCATGATCTACACCAGCGGCACCACGGGGACCCCCAAGGGTGCCATGCTGACGCACCGCGGCCTCATCATGAACGTGCAGGAGATCAAGGAGAGCCCGGGGAAGACATGGACAAAGGCGCTGTCGTGGCTCCCCATGTGCCACATCTACGAGCGCATGATGGGCTACCTCTACCAGTGGCTCTGCTTCGAGATCGCCTATGCCGAGAGCATCGCCAAGGTGGGCGACAACTGCAAGGAGATCAGCCCCAACATGATGGCCTGTGTGCCGCGCTTCATCGAGAAGGTGTACGACAAGATCTTCCGCAAGGGCGAGAAGATGAGCGGCATAGGCAAGAAGATCTTCGACTGGGCCATCGACCTGGCCTTCGAGTACGACCTCGACGAGAGCAAGCTGTCGCTGTGGTACAAGCTGCAGAAACGGCTGGCCGACAAGCTGGTGTACAAGGAGATACGCGAGAGCATGGGTGGCGAGCTGTACATGCTCGTCAGCGGCGGCGCCACCATCCAGCCGCGTCTCACGCGCTTCTTCTCCTGCGTGGGTCTCGACCTCTACGAGGGCTACGGTCTCACGGAGTGCTCGCCGCTCATCGCCGTGACCAACAGCAACAAGAAAGGACGCAAGATAGGCTCCGTGGGCTTCGCCATGCGCGCCATAGAGGTGCGCATCGACGAGAAGACCAACGAGATACAGTGCCGCGGCGGCAACGTGATGAAGGGCTACTACAACCAGCCCGAGCTGACGGCCGAGGCCATCGACAAGGAGGGGTGGTTCCACACCGGCGACACCGGCTACTTCGACCCCGACGGCTACCTCTTCATCACGGGGCGCACGAAGAGCATGTTCAAGACCTCCATGGGCAAGTACATCAACCCCGAAGTCATCGAGGAGAAGATGAAGCAGGCGCCCTTCATCCTCGACATGATGGTGGTGGGCGACGGAGAGAAATTCGCCGCGGCGGTGATA
>CACZRR010000054.1 GCA_902783595.1 uncultured Bacteroidota bacterium | reverse complement strand
GGAGAAATGGTGGAAAGAGAAGGACACCAAGCTGGTGCACTTCATCGGCAAAGACAACATCGTCTTCCACTGCATCATCTTCCCCTCCATGCTCCATGCCGACGGCAGCTATATTTTGCCCGCCAACGTGCCTGCCAACGAGTTCTTGAACCTCGAGGGTGACAAGATCAGCACCTCGCGCAACTGGGCCGTGTGGCTGCACGAATACCTCGTCGACTTCCCCGGCAAGCAGGATGTGCTGCGCTACACGTTGTGCAGCAACGCCCCCGAAACCAAAGACAACGACTTCACCTGGAAGGACTTCCAGCTGAAGAACAACAGCGAGCTGGTGGCCATCCTCGGCAACTTTGTCAACCGCATCATGGTGCTGACGCATAAGTTCTATGGAGGCAAAGTGCCCGCATGCGGAGTTCTTGGCGATGCCGAGCAGGATGTGGTCAAAGAACTGGCCACCTTCCCGGAGCGTATAGGTCGCAGCATCGAGACCTACCGCTTCCGCGAAGCCCTCAGCGAGATGATGAACCTGGCCCGTCTGGGCAACAAATACTTGACGGATACCGAGCCCTGGAAGCTCATCAAGACGGATCCCGAGCGTACCGCCACGGTGATGAACCTCTCGCTGCAGATCTGTGCCAACCTCACCGTTCTCTGCGCCCCCTTCCTACCCTTCACGGCCGACAAGATGCACGCTATGATGAACCTGCAGGCCTTGGGATGGAAAGATGCCGGCCGTGTCGACCTCATGATGGAGGGTCACACCATCGAGAAACCCGAATTGCTCTTTGAACAGATCAGCGACGAGACCATCCAGGCGCAAGTCGACAAGCTGCAAGCCACCAAGGCGCAGAATGCCCTCAACGCCTGGCAGCCTGCCGAGGTGAAGGCCGCGGTGACCATCGACGACTTCGGCAAGATGGACATCCGTGTAGGCACCATATTGGAATGCCAGAAAGTGTCCAAAGCCGACAAACTGCTCCAGTTCAAGATAGAGGACGGTATGGGTAGCAGGACCATCGTCAGCGGCATCGCCAAATACTACCCCGACCCACAGGCTTTGGTGGGCAAGCAGGTGTGCTTCATCGCCAACTTTCCGCCACGCAAGCTGAAAGGTGTCGAGAGCCAAGGAATGATACTCAGTGCCGAGGATAAAGACGGGCGGTTGGTGCTACTTACCCCCTCTGATATCGTCACTCCCGGATGCTCCGTAGGATAATTCCGGGGAAAATATGATGATGTTTCGGAAATTTCCTCATTTTTACTTTGTACTTTTGCAGCAGAAACAGAGGAAACAAGAAACAATCCAAAAAGAAAGGAGTAACAATATGAAAAGCACAAAAGCCCTCGTGGTTCTGGCATCCCTGCTGACCCTCACCCTTCTTCCCTCGACGGCGCAACGTCCTGCCCCTTCGCGTGGCGGTGGCGGTTCTCCGTCGCGGTCGGTATCTGCTCCCAGCCGTTCTGCCTCGCCCAGCCGCAGCAGTTCGTCCTTCTCTTCGCCGAGCCGCAGCAGTGCCCCGAGTCGTAGCGCTGCCCCCTCGCGCAGCTACTCGTCGACGCCTTCGAGGAGTTCTGCTATGCCGAGTCGCGCTACCGCAGCCCCCAGCCGCAGCTTCTCTTCCCCATCGTCCCCGCGCAGTGGTGCTCCTGCTGCCTCACGCAGTTCTGCTGCCCCGAGTCGTAGCGTCACCGCCCCCAGCCGCGGTGTCGCCGCCCCTTCGCGCTCTGTCGCCGCTCCCGCTCGTGCTGCCGCTCCCAGCCGCGCTGCTGCCCCCGTCTCCAAGGCTGCTCCTGCCGCGCTGCCCGGCGGTCCTTCGCGAATGGCCCCTGTCGGTGGTGGTGCGGCACGTCCTGGACACTATGCCCGTCCCGGCCATCCCGGTCCGATGCCCCCCAGCCATCGTCCCATCCATCCTGCCCCCTACTTCCATCACCCCTGGCACGGCCATATGGTGCACTGCCACCCCCTCTTCTGGGATCCCATACCCCCGCGTCCTTGGTACTGGCCTGGCTTCTGGCACTACTGCAACAGCTACTGGTACGACTATCATGTGACCGACGTCGTGGTGGTGCGCGACTATGTGAAAGAGACTTACAAGGTGGACATCGTCACCTACGGTATCAGCGGCGACATCATGTATGCCATCGTCAAGGATAACGGCGACACGTATCTGCAGGTCTACGACAAAGACGACCACCTGCTTGCCGAGCAGAAGATCAACAAGCGCTACTGCAACATGGTTATCGACAGCGATAACGGTGGCTGCTGGATCAGCAAAAAAGATGAGAAAGACCCCCTGCTCTTCATCTGGTCAGAAGGCAAGCTGCTCATCTACGAAGCCGACTGATCGTCGTTGCCGGAGACATTATCCTCACTATCGCTGGGTGCACTGAAAGCGCCCAGCGATTTGAGTATCATATAGTACATGAATATGAACAGCGCGGCGAACATGATGTCGCCCAGGCCGAGATATCCTTTCCCGAGGAAAAGGAGAGGCAGTACGAGCAATAGCAAGCGTGACAACGAATAGTAGTGGAATCCTGTGCTACGCACCTTCCACATAAGCACGCATCCCACAATCTCGAAGAGGTAGAGGATACCGCCAGCGAGGTAGTAGAGCCGCGGGATGGCCTCGATGCGGTCCCAAGCCGTGTGCATCACTATGGGCAGCATCTCTGGGTGAGTGGCGTAGTAGTCGCTGAATCGGGGCAGAAACGCCGCCATCATCAGGTAGGAGAACGCCGATGTGCCGGCACCTATGAAGCTCAGCACGAGGAGTACATGCAGAGTTGTTTTGCTTTTCATAGTACCGCAGCCATTTGTTGTTGCAGCTTGGCTGCTTCGCGTGCTGCCGCCTCGGCGAAATCGGTGCCGTTGGAGGCGTAGATGATGCCACGTGACGAGTTGACCAGCAGGCCGCAGTCGGCGTTGAGGCCATAGCGGCACACCTCCTCGAGGCTGCCACCCTGTGCGCCCACCCCTGGCACCAACAGAAAACTGCCGGGAACGATGCGTCGTACCTCGCTCAACATATCGGCCTTTGTGGCACCCACGACATACATCATATTCTCCTCATTGCCCCACTGCTTAGAGTTCTCCAGCACGCGCTGGTAGAGAGGAGTGCCGTTGCTGTCTTCGGTGAGTTGGAAATCGAAAGCCCCTTTGTTCGAGGTAAGGGCGAGGAGGATGACCCATTTGCCCGGATACACCGTGAAAGGCTGCACCGAGTCGGCACCCATGTAGGGCGCTATGGTCATGGAGTCGAAATTGAAGTCGCCTGTGGGGTCGAGGAACGCTTTTGCGTAACGCTCGGATGTATTGCCTATGTCGCCGCGCTTTGCATCGGCGATGGTGAAGACAGGTTTCTGAAGGCTGTGGATGTAATCCATCGTCATCTTCAGCTGTCGGAGACCGTCGAGTCCCAGTGCCTCATAGAAGGCCAAGTTAGGCTTGTAGGCCACACAGAGGTCGATGGTGGCATCGATGATGGCGCGGTTGAAGAGGAAGATGCCGTCTCTCTCAATGCGGAGATGGGCAGGGAGTTTGGCGGGGTCGGTATCGAGGCCCACGCAGAGGAACGACTTCCTGGCGTGGATCAGTTGTATCAGTTCTTGTCTTGTCATGGGGTATGATTAAGAATGGCTATTCTGTCAGTTGATGGAAACGTTCGGTGAGCTGTGATGCTGAGAGATTGTCGAGGGTGCCGTCAGAGACGATCTTTCCGTGGCTGATGATGATGGCTCGTGAGCACATCGCTTCTACCTCCTGCATGATATGTGTAGATAGCAGCACCACCTTGTCGCGTCCGGCATTACGTATGACGTTGCGTATAAACTCCAGTTGGTTGGGGTCGAGTCCTGTTGTGGGTTCGTCGAGGATGAGTACCTCGGGGTCGTGCACCAGTGCCTGTGCCAGACCCACACGTTGTCTGTATCCTTTTGACAGCTGGCCAATGCGTTTGCCCACTTCTGGAGTGAGTCCAGTGAGTTCTATCATCTCGTCGGCGCGTTCGTTGGCGTTCTTCACACCACTCACCCCTGCCATGAAGCGTAGGTATTCGCGTACATACATCTCCGGGTAAAGAGGGTTCAATTCGGGGAGGTAGCCGATGCACCGGCGCACCGCTATGCTGTCGTCATAGATGCTGTGTCCACACACCGTCACGTCGCCTTCTGTCGGCGGGATGTAGCAGGTGATGATTTTCATCAGTGTCGACTTGCCCGCACCATTGGGTCCCAACAGTCCCACTATCTCGCCCTTAGCTATCGAGAAGCTCACATGGTCGAGTGCGTACTGCCCATCGTAGACTTTGGAAACGTCTTTTATTTCAATCATCTTGTTATCATTTGTTTACCTCTATCACCACAGCATCCTTGAAAGGTGTAGTGTTGCGTATTTTATTGCAACGTGCTTCTGCCTCTTCACGCGTAGCATAGCGTCCGGCGGTATAGATGAAGAAGCGTCCAGACGGTGTTACCCTAAAATCGCGTATGCCGCCAAGGTCAGGATCGCCGGCCTTAAGCCTGCGCTGAATCGTAGCGAACTGCACAGTGAATACCTTTCCCTGACGTGTCGCTGTGGTGGTCGTCTTCTTGGGGGTTGTCGTTGTGGTGGCCTTAGGAGCAGGAGTGTTGGTATCTTGTGGGTGTACGATGGCGTTACGGCGGCTCACCACCCAGGCATCCTTGAACTCGGTCTCTTGCTGCACCGTACTGCAGTAGCGAGAGGCATCCTGATAGGTAGCGAAACGTCCCACGGTGTAGCAGTACATGCCGCTGTTTTTGTAGTATTCGAAATTCTGCATACCTCCCATCTCGGGATCGGAGGATTGGAAGAGATAAGGTGATGTAGCGAACTGCACGGCGTAGTAGACCTGTGCGTCGTTCTTGGCGGTGTTGACCGGAGGCGTGATGGTTTTCGCGGCGACAGGTTGTGTTGACGCTGGCTGCTGGGGTGCTGCGAGCTGTTGAGGTGCCGGTTGTGAGGCGGCCGTCTGTTCGCGTGGCTGCAGTGAGACCGAGGGTAGAGGACGCTGTGCCACATGTTGTTCTTGCTGTTGCTTCTCCTTCGCTATGGTTGTTGCCTCTTGCTGTTTTTCTACCGGCTTGATGGCGGTCTTCGGGGCCTCCGTCTTAGGAGCCTCTGCTACCTCTTTCACCTCTGCCGGCTTAGCTTCCACGGTCTTTTTTTCTATGGGCTTTACCTCATTGTGGTTTGTTGTGGCCGGAACTTTAGGTTGTTCCACCACTATCTTCTGCTCCTCCGTTTTTTGTGCGGGTGGGGCCACTTGTGCCACCTCTGATGGTTGCTGGGTTTTAGTCGGTTCGGTGGAGTTGTTTTTATGCCCGTTGATGTTGATGACGGGGTTGGCAATCCGCGGTGATCCTTCCTCGGTCGATTTGTAGTTCATAAAAGCGTTGAAAAGGCAGAGAGCTATCTTAGTCTGCCCCTCTTCCGACATCATGAACGCCTCTTCTGTGGGGTTGCTGATGAAGCCCACCTCGGTGAGTACCGATGGCATAGCCGTTTTGTAGAGCACGAACAACTCGGCCTGTTTCACGCCGCGGTTGATGGTCTTGAGATTCGATCTATACTGATTTTGGATAGCTTGTGCGAAGTTGAGGCTCTTCTCCATGTACGCATTCTGGAACATCATGAGGATCACCGAACTCTCGGGAGCGTTAGGGTCGAATCCTTCGTAGTCCTTGTTCTCCTTGTAGTCGGCCTCGAGGAGGATGTCTGCATTCTCCTTCTTAGCCACTTCCAGGTTAGCGCGGCTCTCGCTGAGGCCCATCACGAAAGTCTCCACGCCCGTGGGGCTTGATGTGGGGTGAGAATTGGCGTGGATAGAGATGAAGAGGTCGGCCTTAGCGCGATTGGCGATGCGTGCGCGTTCAGCCAGTGAAATATCGACGTCGGTGGTGCGGGTGTAAATAACCTTCACATCGCTATAGTTGTCTTCTATCAGCTTACCGAATTTTTTGGCAATGGCCAGCGTGATTTGCTTTTCCTGGCTGCGTGCTCCCATGGCGCCTGGCTTTGCTCCACCGTGGCCCGGGTCAATGACCACCTTCTTCACCTTATATACCTCTCTTTTTTGAGAAAAGGAAGGTGCGACGAAGAGCAAATTTATCAGCAGCAGTAGTAATAAGCGTCTCATTGTCAATGCGGTATTTTTTTGTTTTTAGAATTGCGCAAATAATTCTATTTTTGCAAATCGAAAATGCAAAGATACAAAGATATTTTGAATTGGAAATTGAAAAGTGAGCGTTGAGATTTTCTAGGCCCATACACAACATTGTCAGGCATCTTTTTTGTGCCGGTCTCATGGTTTCGTTTTTCAGTTTGGCGCAGGCGCAGGATGACATCGATACCCTGCTACACGTGTCGCCCAATGCCATTGACAATATCATCAAATACAACGCCCGAGACTCGGTGTCCATGGACCTCAGTTCGCGTTCTGCGACCCTATATGGTGATGGGCATATCGACTATGATAGCATGGTCCTCAAAGCCGAGCGTGTCGTTGTTGATTTTGACCGCAAGATTCTTACTGCCCATGGTCAGCCCGACACCGCCGATGGCGTTGTGGGGCGCCCTTTTTTCCTGCAGGGTGCTGCCGAGTATCATGCCGACACCATCACCTTCAACTACTCGACTAAGAAGGGTATCATCAATGGTGTCATCACTCAGGAGGGCGAGGGCTTTCTGCATGGCCACAAGGTGAAGAAACTCAACGACACGGTGATGTACCTCAGTGGAGGTAGTTATACCACCTGCAACTATGCGCATCCTCATTTCGCCATCAACTTCACCAAGTCGAAGCTTATCACCGGCGACAAGATTGTCACGGGTCCTGCGTGGCTCTCCATCGAAGATGTGCCCACTCCCATCGCGCTGCCTTTTGCCTTTTTCCCCATCACACATACGCGCCGCAGCGGTGTGCTCATTCCCTCCTATGGATGGATGAACTATCGTGGTTACTACCTCAAAGATGGTGGCTACTATTTTGCTTTGGGAGACAACTGGGACCTCTCGTTGTTGGGTGACATCTTCACCAACCTCAGCTGGGCTGTTGAGGCGCGGTCGAACTACTACAAGCGCTACAAATACCGCGGAGCCTTTGATGTGCGTTATGGTATCACTTATGAGGGCATCCGAGGGGACTCCAACACCTTCTCATCGTTCAGCGACTTCAAGGTTACCTGGACACACAACCAGGATCCCAAAGCCAACCCCACCAGTCGTTTCTCCGCCAACGTCAACCTGCAGAGTCGCAACTACAACCGCAACACCACCAACCGCAACGATTACTTCAACTCCACCACCACCTCGTCCATCAGCTTCACCACCTCGTTAGGTTCCTACCTCAACCTAGCCGCCTCGGCCCGTGAGAGTTACAACGTGCAGACGGGCGTGATGAACATCAAATTGCCCTCCATCTCCCTTTCCTCCGTCACCCTTTATCCCTTGCGGCGTCGCAATCCTATAGGCGGCTACCGTTGGTGGGAGAACATCTCCCTTTCCTACGTCCTCAACGCCGAGAACAACGTCACCGCCGTTGACTCGCTGCTCTTCGAGCGATCCACCCTTGATGCCATACAGTACGGCATCCATCACTCCATTCCTCTCTCCAGCACTGTCAAATTGTTGCGCTTCTTCAACTGGACCAACAGCCTCACCTACAATGAACGGTGGCACTGGTCCACCATACGCCAGAACTACGACAACACCACCGGTACTGTCACTGTCGACACCGTGCGTGGCTTTGCCGCGAACCGCGACTTCAACATATCCTCGTCACTTTCCACGCGTGTCTATGGTATGTTCCAGTTCCGCAAGGGGCCTCTCAAGGCCTTGCGCCACGTCATCAACCCCTCTGTATCTTTCAGTTACCATCCCGACTTCGGTCGTGAAAGCTATGGCTGGTGGCGTCAGTACACCGACACCAACGGTTATGTGCACCGTTACTCCATCTTCCAGAACAGCCTCTATGGCGGTCCTCCCGACGGCGAGAGTGGCTCCATCCGTTTTGCCGTTGGCAACAACCTTGAAGTGAAGGTGCAGAATCCCTTTGACAGCGCTGCCGAGGTTCACAAGGTCACCCTCCTTGAGAATCTCAATCTCTCCATCTCTTATGATTTGGCGCGCGACTCCCTCAACTGGTCATCGTTGTCTATCTCGGGTCGCACGACCCTTTTCCGCACCCTTGTGATCAACTATAGCGGTTCTTTCAGTCCCTATGTCATCGACACCCTTGGTCGTCTCCACAACCAGTTCCTCTGGGAGAAGGAGCGTCGTCTGTTTCGTGCCGACAACTCCACCTGGAGTGCGCAGGTGTCGTACAGCTTCAACAACAACACCTTCCGGCGCGACGGTGCCAAGAGTCAGGGCCATCCCACTGCCACCATCCTCCAGACGCCGTACAACTACAATCCTGTTCTCATGACGGGTGGCTATGTGGACTTCTCGGTGCCTTGGAACATCAGCCTGAACTACAACTTCAGTTATGTCAACACCTTCGTTGCTCGCGAGATGAATATGAGTCACCAGACCATCCGCAGCATCAGCCTCTCGGGCAACGTCACCTTCACCAAAAACTGGAAGGTGGCGATGACCACGGGATATGACTTTGTCGGCAAGGGAATGTCATACACCACTGTTGACATCTATCGCGACCTGCATTGTTGGGAGATGAAATTCTCGTGGGTGCCCTTCGGCTACTACCGTTCGTGGTATTTCCAAATCAACATCAAAGCCGACGCCCTACGTGACGTCAAATATGACAAACGCCGCAGCTATCAGGAAAACGGCGGATATTTCAGCTATTAAAAAGAAACGTTATGGAGAGCAAACTCTACTATTCCATTGGTGAGGTGGCCGCCATGCTTGATGTGGCGCCGTCGGCGTTGCGGTTCTGGGAGACGGAATTCGACTGCATACGTCCCGTCAAGAACCGCCGTGGTACACGTTCCTACACTGAGCACGACATACAGCTTTTGCGTCGCATACAGTATCTCACTCGCGAGTGTGGCTATACCCTTGAGGGGGCGCGTGAGCAGATGCGTACCCGTCCTGTCGCCGACCCCAAGATGGAGACCCTTGCCAACCTGCAGCAGCTACGTTCCTTCCTTGTCGAACTCAAGGAGAATCTCTAACATCCTCCTTAGGTCGACCCAAGTCTTCGGCTGGGTAAGCCAAGCATTACTTGCTGATTTGAAGTAGGGTGTCGCGGACCTCGTTGTCGGAGATGGGAATGTCAGGCATCGCGGCACCGAGTTCCTGGAGCAGGACACAGCGCAGCATACCTGCGCTATTTTTTTTGTCGTGATGCATCAGGGGGAGGAGTGCTTCGGCATCTTTCAAGGTAAACGAGGTGGGGTGGATGGAGAAAGACTGCAAATGGTTCTCAAGCCACTGTTTGTATGACTGATAGATCTCCTGAGGGAACCTTGTTTTATGTACTGAGAGGTACATCTCGCAGAGCATACCGATGCCTACGGCGATGCCGTGGGGGAGGTGGGTGTAGGCCTCTATGGCATGTCCGAAGGTGTGTCCGAAGTTAAGTATCTTCCTGATACCATGGTCGTAGGGATCGTTGCGAACCACGCGGTTCTTGATACGTGCCACCTCGATAATCTGCTGTTTGGTGACGGCATCGCTGTCGAGGAGAGAGGTGTAGAGGGAGGGGTGCGTTACTGCCGCCGTCTTCACCATCTCCAGCCTGCCGTTGAGTATCTCGAGAGGAGGAAGTGACGGTAAAAATACTGGGTCTAAGACTGTTATCTCAGGGTTATAGAAATGGCCTATGCTATTTTTCACGCCGCCGAAGTTGATGGCCGTCTTGCCTCCTATGGCGGCATCTATCATTGCCAGCAGCGTCGTGGGGACATTGATATAACGTATGCCGCGTTTGTATCCTGCCGCCACAAATCCGCCGAGGTCGGACACACATCCGCCGCCGAGGTTTACCAGTACCGCGTTGCGGTCGTCCTCTGCCTCCATGAGTGTCTGCCACACCTGTGAGGCCACCTCGAGGGTCTTAGCCTCCTCGCCCACCGGCACCTCTATGAACGAAGCCTCCTGAAGAGCCCCCACTGCGGAAATCAGCGTGGGGAGACAGTACTGGAAAGTGTTCTCGTCCACCAGGATGGTGTAGTGTACCTTATTCCACTCTTCGCGCTGCAGCTCGGTGGCGAGAGCGGCGATGCCGCCAAATAAAATCTTCCCTTTACGTTCCATGCAATAAATAACGAGGGGAGGCGTTAGATATTGTATGAAACTGGAACTCCTTGCTCCCGCCAAGAATCTCGACTTTGGTCGCGAAGCCGTGAACCATGGAGCCGACGCCCTTTATATCGGTGCTCCGGCCTATGGTGCCCGTAGTGCCGCCACCAATAGCATAGAAGACATCGAGGCCTTGGTTCGTTATGCCCATCTCTATGGTAGCAAGGTATTTGTGACCGTCAATACGTTGCTTTACGACCCTGAGATAGAAGAGGCCGTGAAGATGATCCACCGGCTCTATGAGATTGGTGTCGACGCCCTGCTCATCCAGGATCTGGGGCTGTTAGCGTGTGACCTCCCTCCCATCGAGCTGCATGCCAGCACGCAGTGCCATAACGCCAGTGTAGAGCGGATAAAATTCATGGAATCAATCGGTTTTAGGCGTGTAGTATTGGCCCGAGAGACCTCCTTGGAGCAGATGCGTGAGATACGGAGTCAGACCACCCTGGACCTTGAAGCCTTTGTACATGGGGCCCTCTGTGTGAGCTATAGCGGCCAGTGCTATATGAGTCAGTACCTCAATGGCCGCAGTGGCAACCGGGGAGCTTGTTCGCAGCCTTGCCGCAGCAGATATGACCTGCTTGACGACCACGGGAAGGTGCTCATCAAGGACAAGCACCTGCTCTCACTGCGCGACTTCAATGCCAGCCAACATCTTGGTAGTATGATAGCTGCCGGCATCACCTCCTTTAAGATTGAGGGGAGACTCAAGGACTTAGGCTATGTGAAAAATATCACCGCCTACTACCGTGTTCTTCTTGACAACCTGCTGGATGGCGACGAGCGACACCGCCGTGCTTCTTCGGGGCGCAGCACCTTCTTCTTCACCCCCGATCCCGAGCGCACCTTTAACAGGGGCTATACCGACTACTTCCTGCGAGAGCGGCATCCCATGGCCTCCTTTGCCACGCAGAAATCGATTGGCAAGCGTCTCGGCAAGGTGACCTCTATAGGACGTAACAATCTTACTATCAGCGGTGACGAGCCATTGACCAATGGAGATGGTCTCTGTTATCTTGATGGTGACGGGAGACTGCAGGGCTTCCTCGTCAACGGCGTGCAGGGGCGTACCGTCACCCCTAACCGCATGCCCGACCTGTCGGTAGGCACGGTTATATGGCGCAACAACGACCAGCGTTTTGAGAAACAGCTACTTGGTGACACTGCCCAGCGGAAAGTAGCTGTAACGCTCACCTTCTCTGCCACAGAGCAAGGTTACTGCCTGACGATAAAGGATGAGGATGGTATAAGCGTTACACAACCTATTGAGGCAGCGCATATTGAAGCCAACAATCCCAAGGGCAACAGTGATACCATCGTCAAGCAACTCGGCAAATTGGGCAACACACCTTTTGTTGCCGAAGCCATTAGCGACACTACTGGGGGGCTCTATTTTATTGCTGCCGCCGTTATCAACGAATTGCGCCGTCGCGCGGTAGATATGCTCATAGAACATAGAATCAGCCACTTCCACCCGGCTGACCTACCCCGTATAGACCATCAATCCCCCTACCCCACCCCCACCCTTGACTACCGTGCCAACATTGTCAACGACAAAGCAGAGGCATTCTACCGGCACCATGGGGTGACGGAGGTAGAGCGTGGCATCGAACAGAGAGGTGACTATGACGGCAAAGCCCTGATGACCACCAAATATTGCTTGCGCTACGAGCTGGGGTGCTGTCTGCAGGGTAAAAACAGAGGGAGGGCATTGCTACCCCTTGAAGCCAGCGACACCCTCGTGCTGCGCAACAACGACCGCCTGTTCCGCTTGGAATTCGACTGTCGTGAGTGCTTGATGCGAATCAATAAACGTTAGTGCATCACCACCTGGTGTATAGCCACGCCGAGGAGTAGGATGGTAGCTATGATCATCCAGCGGCGGGGGCGGAGTGTGACATGCTGGCGTCCGAACATGATGCCGAGGTAGGCCAGAAGAAGCGTTGACAGCAGCATAGGCCATAGGGCGCCATGGAAGTTGGCGCTGAGAGGAGCCACAAATCCCACGCCTATTCCCACGATGCTGGCGTTGATGCCTGTAGCCAGTGCCATCAGGAGTGTGCGCACCGTGCCGCCGTTGAGTGCGAAGACTGGCAGGCGTGGTTCGCGCCGCAGGTAGGGACCTATCCATTTAAAAGCCACCACCGCTGCTGTGCCCAGCATGATAAGTGCGTTGACCTCGACATAGGAGCCTGAGGCATCCTCGAAACGGAGGGTATCGCCGATGGCGAACCCCAGCAAGAAAAGTGCGCTTTGCATCACTGCCGTTGCCGCCGCCACGAGGAGGCCTTCGCTGAGGCGTATCGGTGTGGCGGAAGCGCAACGGTGCATCAGCAACATCGCGCTGATACCAAAAGCGATAGCCATCGAGATAAAAGCAATTATAGACATGACTGGATGGTTTTTGTGAGTTGAATGAACTGACCTACCGACAGTTGCTCGGCGCGTTGTGACAACGTCGCATCGTCGACGGCATCGACAGGCAGTCCTGCCGAGCGCAGCGCATTGCGCAGCGTCTTGCGGCGCTGGTTAAATCCCGCCTTCACCACTTGCACGAAGAGCTTCTCATCACATTCCAAGTGACTTACATTGTTGCGTTGCATCCTTATCACCGCCGATTTCACCTTGGGTGGCGGGTTGAAAACATGCTCGTGGACTGTGAAGAGGTATTCCGTGGTATAGAAAGCTGATAGCAAGACAGAAAGGATGCCATAGACCTTGCTGCCTGGCGTTGCCGTCACACGTTCTGCCACCTCCTTTTGGAACATGCCCACCACCTCTATTGCGCTGTCGCGCTGGTCGAAGACCTTGAAGAGGATCTGTGACGAGATATTGTACGGGAAATTGCCTATCACCGCGTAAGGTTCTTGGAACAAACCGTTTATGTCGTATTTTAGGAAATCGCCCTCGATGACGTCAAGCTGGGGGTAATGGTTGTGGAGGTAGTCCACCGACTCGCGGTCTATCTCTATGACGTGGAAGTCAAGATCCTTGTTCTCAAAGAGATATTTTGTCAGCACCCCCATCCCGGGCCCTATCTCCACCACATGGTGTGTGGCACCTGACAGGCTCTCCACGATGCGGCGTGCAATAGCCTCGTCGGTGAGGAAATGCTGTCCCAGGAACTTTTTTGCTCTGACCTCTGTCTTCGCCATCTTATCTGTATACTATTTTATCTTCTGATGATACTTTCTATCTTGTTTTCAGCTGATTATAGCGTTTGCGGGCGCGGTCGACGTAGAGTGACGCGGGGTAATCGAGCAGGAGTTTTTCGTAGCATTGCTGAGCCACTGTGGGGCGTTGCAGCTGTTCCTCGTTGATCTCGCCGCGCAGCATGAGTGCGTCGTCTGCCAAGATATCGAAAGGATAGAACTCCACCACCTTCGCCAGCAGTGAGTCGGCCTCGTCGTAGCGGCCCTGGCGGATGCGTATGTGTGCCTTCTTCATCAGCACCTCGTCGAGCAGGGGGTGAGAGAGATGCTGTTGTGCCACGCGGTCGAACGCCTGCCACGCCTCGTCGAGGCGGTTCTGGTAGAGCAGCAGGTCGGCGTCGGCGAACAGTTCGAGAGCACCGAACGTGCTGTCATCCTCCATGTTATCAGATATTAAGAGCGACAGTTCCATGGCGTCGTTAGCCACCAGCTTGCTCGTTGAAGCGCGCAGCACCTCGAGTTGCGACTTCGCCCACAGGAAATCGTGGTTGAAATAGCTGAGGCGTGCGTTGCGCAGCTTAGCCATAGATCCGACGAGGTCGTTCTTGTTAGCCTTCTCCACCTGCATGTAGAGCAGCGAGGCGTCCCACACCTGTCCTGCGAACAGCAGCAGATCGCCCAGGTCGAGCTTCACCTCGTCGCGCAGGTTGCCTTTGAGTCGCGGTATCTCGAGGGCGTCGTCGAGGATATTCACGGCCCCTTGTATGTCGCCAGCATGGTAAGCGCGGAGGCGTGCTGCGTCGCGCAGTAGCGGCACCGTTGCCTCGTTGCGGCCGAGTTCTGCGATGGCCTCGTCGTAGCGTTGCGCCAAAGCGGCGATAGAGATACTATCTGTCGTTTTCTGACGTTCTATCTGGGTAAACTGTACCGCCAGTTCACCCACACGGCTCTCGAAATAGTAGGGGCTCTGGGGTCCTTTCTGTCGCAGGAGAGCGAATGCTTCTGCCGCCACGTCGTAGGCCTCGTTGTCGAGTGCTATGCGTGCCACGCGCAGCAGCTGTTCTCCTCCACCCTCCGGGAAGCGTGCGTCCACGGCGCGGGCCTGCTGCAGAGCGAAAGCGTAGTCGTCCTCCTGGAGAGCGAACCATATCATCATCTCCAGGTAATGACGCTTGTCGGGGTGGCTGCGTACGCGTGCCACCAGTTCGCGCCTTACGCCATCGGCGAGGCGGCGGTCTGGCGCCTCCTTGAGGGTCTGCTGCATAGAGAGTTGTATGGATCCCATCATCCCTGGTTGCTGATCCAGCAGGTCGAAATATTCGCCCGTCATCGCCTCGTAGTCGCCCATGCGCTGGTATACGCCCACCACCTCGCTGAAATAGAGCTGGCGGTTGCGGGAGCGTTCGCGTGCTGTGAGGTAGGTGCGTAGCGCGTAGTCGTAGCGTCCTATAGCCATGAACGCCCGTGCGAGATCGGGGATGGGGGCCTGGTTGGTGGTGATAGCCTCGAGTGCTTTCTCGAACCGTTTTGCGGCCTTCTTCTCCTCATTTTGAGCGAGAAACACATTACCCTCGTCGACGAACAGAGCCAGTTCCTTGGGGTTCTCCTTATGGCGGCGTTCAGCGAGACGCAGCGCATCGCGATACTCCTCCATGGCGAGGTAGGTAGCGTAGAGACGCTGGTAGTAGAACTTGTTGGTGGTGTTGTGGTAGAGGTCGGCATAGAGTTCGGCCGCTTGCTCCCATTCGCCGCGGTCGTAGTAGTAGGCGGCGCGCTGTTCTTGTGTCTGCTGTGCCTGGCTGTGGGAGGCCAGAGAGAGTGTCAAGAGACATAGAATGAGTATGTAGCGGTGTGACGTCATACAAAAAAACCGGAATACGATGTTCCGGCGAGAAGTGATGTTTTTTGTGACCCAGCTGGGGCTCGAACCCAGGACCCCAACATTAAAAGTGTTGTGCTCTACCTGCTGAGCTACTGAGTCATAGGGGGTGCTATGGCTGCCTTATTCGGCTTGTTGTGGTGACCCAGCTGGGGCTCGAACCCAGGACCCCAACATTAAAAGTGTTGTGCTCTACCTACTGAGCTACTGAGTCAATCAAAAAGAAGGCGTTTGCGCTTTATTTTTGAGGGTGCAAAAGTACAACTTTTTTAGTTCACGGCAAAAAAAAATATATAGAGACGTCTCATGCAGCACCATAGAATGTTGTATCTTAATGTTTTAGAAACATAATTACCAGACACAAATATCCTGTGCCGGGACATCAAAAAAGCATAGATTTGACGTCCTTAGTGCCTAAAATGGAGGGGGAACATAGAGAATGCTGAGGGGGCGCAACGGTCGCTGACGACCTATCCGGGGTTGGCGTCAGGAGGGGCATTGGAGATTATGCTGCTGTCGTTAGCAGCCATGTTCTCAGCCTCTTGCTGTGATAACGAAGAGGGTGTAGCGCCTGTCGCCGGTGTTGTGACGCGTTCTACCACCTTGACGAAATCGTTCCATCCGCTGTTGATGCGCACGAAGCGGCCGCCATCCTCGTGGTGGTCGACACGTCCCATCCCGATGTAGGTAGTGCGCGACGCCCTACCTTCCTTATCTATCACGAAACCATAGAGATGTACTGTCTCTCCGGACCATTCCTCGGGGAGTAGAGCGCGCACCTTCTTGCTGCGTCGCAGCGCCGGTGCCGACAGGACGCCGGAGCCATGGGAGGGACAGTAGGCATAGAGATAGACACTGTCGTCGGAGGAGGCGCGCAGCGACATGCTGTTCTTCTCGAAGGGCACCTCGACGACGGCATTCTCGAGGAACTGGGGCGGGCGGAAGAAGACATCGGCGGCGGCGCCCTGTGACAGCACAAGATGTTCGTAATCAATATGGAGCGTCTCTCCGTCGTGGTGGAAACGGTCCTTGTTATGGCGTACGAAGAGGTTGCCCTCGGTCATGTGCGCCTCGCTGGCTGCCTCGCGAAGGCCGAGCTTCAGCACATGGCGTGCTCCTGCCGCGAAGCGGACCATAGCGATGAACCAGTCCTTCTCGCGCTGTTGTGCGCCGGTGTTGGGGTAGTTGATATGACGGCGGTAGGCGCGCACACAGGGTACGCCCTTCCAGAGATAGCCCACCACGGGGCCTACCTTGCCCACATAAGGGCCATTGATTCCTTGCAACAGATGAGCCATAGGGTACGAAAAAAGGATGTTCTCAACCAACTGCTCCTAACGCAGGAGGTGGCGATTTATTGTATCCAGGGGCCAAAAAAGGAGTAGAAGGGATGAAGGAGAGAGGAAGAAGATGGTAGCCGGAAGAGTCGGAGAGAGAGCCTGTTACGGTAGAGAAAAAAGGGAGAAAAAAAGTGGTCATGTCATTTTTTTTCACTATTTTTGTATTTTGAAACCAACACCTACGTATCATGCCGCTCACCCTACGCCCCCACGAGGGCATCAACGACCTGTCCTTCGGCAGCAGTGTCGCCGACATCATAGCTCATCTTGGCGAGCCCGACAGCACGGAGCAGATCGACAACGCCGCCGACATCCCCACGACGCTGCTGCGATACAACAGCGTGGGTGTCAGAATCTTCTGCGAAGGCGAAGAGCCTCGCATGGCCTGTGTGGACATCGACAGCATGGACGCCACGCTCTTTGGAGAGGCGCTGTTCACCCTTGACGAGCGCGCCATCGTGCGGCTGATGGTGGAGCACGACTACGTGGAGCAGGATGCCGACAACGAGGCCTGGGGAGAACGGCGCATCTCGTTTCCGCAAGCCAATATCGACTTCTACCTGGACGACGGGGCCCTGGTATCCATCATCATGGGACGCTGACAATGACGCCGCTATTCTCCACCGCCTACCTGCCTCCTGTGGCCTATATGTCTGCCCTGCAGCGTTGTACAGCTGCGGAGGTGGAGTGGTGTGAGACCTTCCCGAAGCAGACCTACCGCAACCGCGCCCACATCATGACCGCCGGCGGCGTGAGAGCGCTCACGGTGCCTGTAGTGCGCACCAATCATTCGCGTACCGACGAGGTACTGGTGGACTACAAAGAGCGGTGGAACGTGGTGCACCTGCGCACGCTCACGGCAGCCTATGCCGCCTCGCCCTATTTTCTCTACTATAAGGATGACCTGGAGCGGCTGTTGCTGCAGCGTTACCGTCGTCTTGTCGACCTCAACGGTGCCCTGCTGGATTGGCTGCTGGGGGTTCTGAAGATAGACTGTGTGATGACCCCCACGCGCGATTTTTTGCCCCCCTGCGGCGATCCTAACGACCTGCGCTATGTCTTCTCGCCCAAGCGGCGGGATGAGGCCACAGGGGCGCTTTTTCCGCCTTATTATCAAGTTTTCTGTGACCGGCAGCCGTTTGCTGCGGATCTGAGTGTGGTGGACGTGCTGATGAATCTGGGGCCGGAGGCCGGGGAGTACCTGCGCGGGGTCTCTTCGCCCGCCTGCGCGTGATCTGCAGGGGTTTTTCTCCCAGCCCTGCGGGCTGTAATCCATAGATCCAGTTTTCTTTTCCCCGCCTACGGCGGAGATCCTGGAGATCTTGACTTCGTCTACGTTCCTTCATCTCGGCATAGC
>CACZRR010000053.1 GCA_902783595.1 uncultured Bacteroidota bacterium | reverse complement strand
CTGGCACGCTCATTTCTGCCAAGCAGAGGGCCGCACCTCGTTCGGTCCGACGACCGACCCGCACCCTTACCTCACCGACGGCACGCCCGACACGAGCTTCGTGATTACCGACATCTGCGAGAACGGCACCGAGCTGACCTTCCACGTGCACTTCCTGACGCCGCGCGTGGGGATTGCTCCGGTGGCTGACGGCACCGACGCCAATATCTATGTCCGCGACGGCCGCATCGTCGTCGAGGGCGCCGGGGGCGAGCCCGTCCGTGTGTACGATATCATGGGGCGCCCACTACCTGCTACCGGCTACCAGCTACCGGCTGGAATATACATCGTCCGCGTGGGCGACGCTCCCGCCCGCCGAGTAGCGGTGGTTAGGTAGAGTCTATGAGTCTGTAAGTCTGTAAGTCTGTAAGTCTGTAAGTCTATAAGTCTGTAAGTCTATGAGTCGATAAGTCTGTAAGTCGAAGAGTCGAAGGTGATAAGTTAAAAATTAAAAGTTAAAATCAAGCAGTTAGCAGGTAGCACTCGGGAAAAGTTAAAAGTTAAAAGCGGGCAGTCGGTAGCTGAAAGTTAAAAGTCGAAGAGTCAAAAAGTCTATAAGTCAATAAGTCTAAAAGTCAAACGATGCATTCAAGCACTAACGCATTTACACATTGTCGGCCGGGCCGACGGCAGGCCACACGCCTTTGCGCATTATTGCTTCTTTTCGCCGCCATCCTGCCGCTGCGGGCGCAGGAACGCATGGTGTTCACTCCGCAATGGACGCCGCAGGCCCAGTTTGCCGGTTACTATGTGGCCTTGGAGAAGGGCTTTTACAAGGAGGCGGGTATCGATGTGGAGATCGTGCATCCCACGTCGACCTATTCGGCCATGACGCGCATCCGCAAGGGCGAGAGTCAGGCCACCACGCTGCAACTCTGTCAGGCGATGGAGATTGTGTCGGAGGGCATCCCGTTGGTGAATATCCTCCAGACCTCGATGAACAACGCTATGGTCATCGTCTCGCGCCGCGGCAAGAATCCGTTGGAGCAGAAGGGTGCCCGTGTGGGCATCTGGAGCGTGGGGTTCGGTCAGCTGGCTATATGCATGAGTATGAAGGACCACCTTGACTATGAGTGGATACGTTTTGCCTCGAACCTGAACCTCTTCGTGGCGGGAGCCATCGACGCCACGCTGGCGATGAGCTACAACGAATACTACCAGCTGCTGCAGACGGGCCTGCCCCTGTCCGAAGAGAATGTGTACCGCTTCTGCGATCACGGCTACAATGTGCAGGAGGACGGTGTGTATATGACCCGTGAATACTACGAAAAGCACCGCGACCAGGCGAGACGTTTTGCCGAGGCCAGCCGTCGCGGATGGGAGTGGGCTGCCGAGCATCCGGAGGAGACCCTGGAGATGGTGATGGGATATGTCAAGAAACATCATGTCGCCACCAACCGTGTGCTGCAGAAGTTGATGCTCGACGAGGTGCTGCGCCTGCAACTGGACCGCGAGAGCGGCAAGCGCGAGTTCCGCCTGCGTCCCGATATGGTGAAGCTTGCCAGCGACCTGATGGTGGGGAGCAAGATGCTGAGACGCCAGATTACCTATGAAGAATTAACCGAGGAGTAAAAACAGAGCCATGAAGAGTCCGCTGCATTATTTCAAGAAATCGTTATCCACCAAGCTCAGCCTCTGGATAGTTATTTTCACTGCTGTGGTTCTTGTGACGGCGCTTGGCTATATGTTCAATGTGTCGCGTCATGCCATCCGTCAGGAAGCCGAGAACCACGCCACGGAGATTCTCGAGAACACCACGCTGAGGGTCAACGCCATCCTTGAGCGTGTCGAGGTGGCCACCAACAATACCGACTGGCTTATCAGCCGTCATCTCGAAGGGCCCGACTCGATGTTCGTCTATTCGCGCCGCATCCTCGAGAACAATCCCGACCTCAACGGTTGCTCCATAGCTTTCGAACCCGATTATTTCAAGCAGAAGGGACGTTATTTCTCGGCCTTCTCGCTCAGGTCCAACGGCGAGATACACACCACGCAGGAGGGCAACGAGCACTACGAGTACTTCTATATGGATTGGTACCAGCTCTGCAAGCTGCTTGACCGGCCGGTATGGACCGAGCCGTTCCTCGACTACAATCCCGAGGGTATCTACTCGAAGGACATGATAGCCTCCTACTGCAAGCCCATCAAGGATAGCGACGGGAAGTATATAGGTACCATATCCGTCGACCTCTCCCTCGCGTGGCTTTCCAACACCATCTCTGCCGTGAAGCCCTATCCCAACTCCTACAGCATCATGATCGGGCAGGGGGGCACCTTCTTTGTGCATCCCGACAGCACCAAGCTCTTCTACCACACCATCTTCACCGAGACTTTGGACCACGAGGACACCGCCCTCGCCGCCCTTGGTCATGCCATGCAGCGCGGCGAGGAAGGCACGCGCCAGCTGGTCATCGACGGTCAGGAGAGCTATGTTTTCTACAAGCCCTTGGGCAACACCGGATGGAGCGTTGCCATCGTATGTCCGGAGAGCGACATCTTCGGTGCTTTCAACCGTCTGAGCCGTGCCGTCACCATATCCGTTTTTGCGGGTTTGTTGCTCCTGCTGTTGATATGCATTCAGATTATCACCCGCGAGCTGAAGCCGCTACGCCGCCTTGCCGACCAAGCCGGTGTCATCGCCAAAGGAAACTTTGACGAGGCGCTGCCTGAGAGCAAGCGTGTGGACGAAATCGGGCAGCTCAGCCAGTCTTTCAGCGACATGCAACGCTCCCTTGCGGGCTACATCGAGGAGCTGAAGCAGACCACAGCGCAGAAGGCGTCGATCGAGAACGAGCTCAAGGTGGCCAGCGATATACAGATGTCGATGGTGCCCCGGATCTTCCCGGCATTCCCCAACCGTCCCGATATCGACCTCTACGCATCGATGACCCCCGCCAAGGAGGTGGGGGGAGACCTCTACGACTTCTTCGTGCAGGACGAGCACCTCTACTTCTGCGTTGGCGACGTCAGCGGCAAGGGTATCCCCGCCTCCCTCTTCATGGCTGTGACACGCAACCTCTTCCGCATCGTGGCCCAGCAGGGTCACACGCCCGAGGAGATCGCCACCCAGATAAACCTCATCCTCTCGCACGACAACGAGCAGAATATGTTCGTCACCATGTTCATCGGCTGCGTCGACCTCAAGACGGGACACCTCGACTACTGCAACTGCGGGCACAATGTGCCCCTTATCGACGGCCAATTTATGCAAATCAAGTACACCAACCGTCCCATAGGTGTCTGGGAGGAAGGCGAATTCTGCGGCGAGAGCATCGACGACATCCGCGAACGCCAACTGCTCATCTACACCGACGGTCTCAGCGAAGCCGAGAACCCGCAGAAGCAGCTCTTCGGCGAACAGCGGCTGCAGGAGCTGGTGGCGGGGGCGCTGGCGCTCAATTCCGAACAGGTTATCAAGATGCTGCAGGATGCCGTCGAACATCACCGCGACGGTGCCGCTCCCAACGATGACCTCACACTCCTGTGCCTCAAGCTGATTAAGGATTAGCGGCGGACGGTGCTGTTCTTCGGCATGCTGTCGAGCTTGTGGATAGGGGAGGCGGCGCCACAGAGACGCTCGTAGTTCTTGGCATTGGAGGTCTGGCAGCCGCAGGTGTAGACTTCACGGACATAGGTGGTCTGCGCCGCGGGGTCGCCGCCCGTCTGGTAGGAGACGGAGAAGGTGAGCGTCTCGCCCTCGTCGTTGGCGAAGTGGTAGGTGTTGGTGTAGATATAGTCGATGCTGTTGGCGCCGCTGAAGCCATGCTCGAAGTTGTCGTAATAGCCGGGGGCATGGGTGGGGACATTGCGACGGTCGCTGTCGGTGGAGAGGAGGGAAAAACCTTCGTTTAGCAGGTCTTGTTGCACCTCCCGGAGGGTGCTGTCGAAGGTGCCGTAGGAGGTGACGTCGGAGGTTACGGCGCAGCCGCAGAGTGCTGAGGAGCAGAGCAATGCGAGGGAGAGGAGTGTCTTTTTTGTCATCGTGAACGCTTGTTTTGTTACGGCTGCAAAGGTAGGAAGAAAAAACGAGGGAAAAACCCGCGGGGCAGAATATTTTTCCCCATGTCGCGAAAAAAACGTAATTTTGCACTCCCAAAAAAGATATATATATGGCAACAAATTTTGAAATAGGCGACAAGGTGAAGTTCCTCAACGCCACGGGCGGCGGAGTGGTGAAGAAGATAGAGGGCGGCAGGGTGTATGTGGAGGATGAGACGGGTTTCGATATGCCGTTTGCGCCGGGCGAGCTGATCCGCATGGCTGACCAGGCCGGCGTGGGCAAGGTCTTTAATGACGAGACGATAGGCCAGAGCGTGGAGAAGAAGGCCAAGGAGGAGCACAGGGAGCCCACGCAGCTGGAGCTCATCGAGGAGAACCGCAAGCTGCGCAGCCAGAACGCGAACCTGCAGGACCAGATCAAGCAGCTGAAGAGTCAGATCCTGAGCCTGCAGCGCACCATCGCCAGAATATCGTAAACTTTCAAATGGGGGACAATTTGTCCCCCTGTTGAAAAAAAAGATATACCTATGACACAGAGATCAGGCATCACGCTATTTGAAGACAAGCGTATACGCGTTGCATGGGACGACGAAGAGG
>CACZRR010000052.1 GCA_902783595.1 uncultured Bacteroidota bacterium | reverse complement strand
TGGTCATCATGCTCAAGGAGCAGGGCAAACTCTTCAAGAGCGAGAAGCACACGCACAGCTACCCCCACTGCTGGCGTACCGACAAGCCCGTGCTCTACTACCCGCTTGATAGCTGGTTCATCCGCACCACGGCCCTCAAGGACCGCATGATTGAGCTGAACAAGACCATCAACTGGAAACCCGAAGCCACCGGCAGTGGTCGCTTTGGCAACTGGCTGGAGAATATCGTCGACTGGAACCTCAGCCGCAGCCGCTACTGGGGCACCCCGCTGCCCATCTGGCGCACCGAGGATGGCAAGGAGGAGAAGTGCATCGGCAGCGTCAAGGAACTGAGTGCCGAGATCGAGAAGTCCGTCAAGGCCGGTCTCATGGCCTCGAATCCCTATGCTGGCGACTACAAAGACTTTGATTTGCACCGTCCCTATATAGACGACGTTATTTTGGTGTCCGACAGCGGCAAGCCTATGCGCCGTGAGCCGGACTTGATTGACGTTTGGTTCGACAGTGGTGCCATGCCCTATGCCCAGATTCATTACATGGGCGGCGAGCTGAAGCCCACCGAGTTTCCGGCCGACTTCATTGCCGAGGGTGTTGACCAGACCCGCGGCTGGTTCTACACGCTCCACGCCATTGGCACCATGTGCTTCGACAGTGTGGCGTTCAAGAATGTCATCAGCAATGGCCTCGTGCTCGACAAGAACGGCAACAAGATGTCGAAGCGCCTCGGCAACGCCGTTGACCCCTTTGAGACCCTTGCTAAGTACGGTCCCGACGCCACTCGCTGGTATATGATCACCAACAGTCAGCCGTGGGACAACCTGAAGTTCGACGTTGAGGGCGTCGACGAGGTGAGAAGAAAGCTCTTCGGCACCCTCTACAACACTTACAGCTTCTTTGCCCTCTATGCCAATCTTGACGGCTTCGACTACAGCCAGAAAGACCTCGAAATCAAGGAGCGTCCCGAGATTGACCGCTGGATACTCTCCGAGCTTAACACGCTGGTGAAGACCGTCGGCGACGCCATGGAGGATTACGAGCCCACCCGCGCCGGCCGTGCCATCGGCACCTTCGTCGATGCCTACCTCAGTAACTGGTACGTGCGTCTCTGCCGCCGCCGCTTCTGGAAGGGTGAGATGACCGCCGACAAGGTCAGCGCCTACCAGACGCTCTATACCTGCCTCGAGACCCTCAGCCGCCTCATGGCCCCCATCGCACCGTTCTTCAGTGAGCGCATGTTCCTCGACCTTAACAATGGCAGAGCGGAAAGTGGAAAGCGGAAAGTGGAAAGTGTGCACCATCTGCCATTCCCGGAGTACCACGCCGAGATGGTTGACAAGGCCCTTGAGGAGCGTATGCAGCTGGCCCAGAAGGTCTGCTCCATGGTCCTCGGTCTGCGCAAGAAGAGCAACCTGCGTGTGCGTCAGCCGCTGCAGAAGATTGTCATCCCTGTGCGTGACGAAAATATGAAAGCCCAGATTGAGAAGGTGCAGCACCTTATCTGCTCCGAGCTCAACGTCAAGGAGATTGAATTCCTCGCCGCCGATAACGACTTGCTCGTCAAGAAAATCAAGCCCAACTTCAAGACCCTCGGCCCGCGCTACGGCAAGGTGATGAAAGCCCTCGGCGCCGCTATTATGGCCTTCAGCCAGCAGCAGATCAACACCCTCGAGGCCGACGGCCGCTGCGTGGTCAGCGTCGAAGGTCAGGACTGCGAAGTGCTGCTGAGCGACGTTGAGATTGCCACGCAGGATATCCCCGGCTGGGTGGTGGCCAACGACGGCAACCTCACTGTGGCCCTCGACATCCAGCTCACTCCTGAGCTCGTCGACGAAGGTATCGCCCGTGAGTTGGTGAACCGTATCCAGAATATCCGCAAGGAGCAGTTCGACGTCACCGACCGCATCGTCGTTGAATTGCAGAGCGGCGAGTGGGACAGTGCCATCAACGCCCACCGCGACTACATCTGCTCCGAGACCCTCTGTACCAGTTTCACCCTTGTTCCCTCCGTGGAAGGCGGTCAAGAGATAGAACTCCTCGACGGTCAGAATACCGTTATCCGCATAAAGAAAGCCTAAATTATCATCCAACAGTGCCAATAAGAAACCTATGGATACGGACATAGGTTTCTTTTTCATTATGTTGTAAAAAACATTTTGCCAGTTTGCTAAAAAGGCGTATTTTTGTACATCGTTTTTTGAATAATATGGCAAAAAAAGAAACCATACAAGAGCCGTTGGAGAAACGGCTGTGGAAAGCAGCTGACAAGCTGCGCAAGAATATTGATGCAGCGGAGTATAAACACGTTGTACTGGGGCTGATATTCCTGCGCTATATCTCTGTTGAGTTTGAGAGATTGTACAACGAGTTGGCGAAGCAGCAGGCCGACGGTGCCGATCCCGAGGATCGTGAAGAGTATGCCGCCGAGAATGTTTTCTATGTGCCGGGGAGTGCCCGCTGGTCTTACCTGGTGGCCAATGCCAAAAATCCGCAGATAGGAAAGCTGATTGACGAGGCGATGGATGCCATTGAGCGCGAGAACCGCTCGCTGAAGGGTGTGCTGCCCAAGGTTTTTTCCCGTCCTAACCTTGACCCCACGGCGTTGGGCGAGTTGATAGACCTTATTGGCAACAGCACTTTGGAGAACACCAGCACGAAGAGTGCCGACCTGCTGGGCCACGTGTTCGAGTATTTCCTTGGCGAGTTCGCTTTGGCTGAAGGCAAAAAGGGTGGGCAGTTCTATACGCCGCGCAGCGTTGTGGAGCTACTGGTGACAATGCTAGAGCCTTATCAAGGCCGAGTGCTTGACCCCTGCTGTGGCTCGGGAGGTATGTTTGTGCAGAGCGAGAAGTTTGTGCGCGAACATCAAGGGCTGGTGGAGAATATCTCGGTGTATGGTCAGGAGAGCAACCAAACCACCTGGCGATTGTGCAAGATGAACCTTGCCATCCGAGGCATCGATGCCTCGCAGGTGAAGTGGAACACCGAAGGGTCGTTCCTCAACGATGCCCACAAAGATGTGAAGGCCGACTACGTCATTGCCAACCCACCCTTCAATGACAGCGACTGGAGTGGCGACCAGCTGTGTGGCGATGCCCGTTGGCAGTACGGCGTACCTCCCGCTGGCAATGCCAACTTTGCGTGGATACAGCACTTCATCTATCACCTCGCCCCTTCTGGTCAGGCAGGTTTTGTGCTAGCCAAAGGCTCGCTGACGTCGAAGACTGGCGGCGAAGGTGAGATACGCAAAGCACTTATCGACAAAGGACTTATCACCTGCATCGTCAACCTGCCCGCCAAACTGTTCCTTAACACACAGATACCTGCCTGTCTGTGGTTCGTTACACGCAACCGTCAGAAGAGAGTCGGTGAGATACTCTTCATCGACGCCCGCAATATGGGTCGCCTCATCAACCGTCGCACCCGCGAGCTGACCGAAGAGGACATCCACACTATCGCCGACACCTACCACCATTGGCGCGACCTCTCGGCCGACTATGCCGACGTGCCGGGCTTCTGTGCCTCGGTACCCGTCAGCCGTGTGGCGGAATTGGACTATGTCCTCACCCCCGGCCGCTACGTCGGTCTGCCCGAAGAGGAAGACGACTTCAACTTCGCCGAACGCTTCACCGCCCTCCGCGCCGAGTTCGAAGAACAACTGAAAGAAGAAGAACGCCTGAACAAAGTGATACTGGAGAACCTGTCGAAGATAAAGATCGACTGATTATGGAACAGATACAGAAGATAGATTTAGGAGAAAAGATAGAGCATCTGATAGAAGAAGCCCGCAAACGCACCATCACGGCGGTCAACACTGCC
>CACZRR010000051.1 GCA_902783595.1 uncultured Bacteroidota bacterium | reverse complement strand
TTCAGTGTCGTTTTGCCCATATTAGTCGCAAAAATAGCAAAAATGTGACATGAGGAACAAAAAAAAGTGAAGAAGTGGAGTTTTTTCCGTGCAATTTCGCCTCGCATCATCGCAAAACCTTCTTGCAGTCGTGTAAATCGGTCTCGCACCATTACATTGGGCGTTGCACGGCTGCAAAACGGCCTCGCACCACTGCAAAATGCATTTACGGCATTGCAAAATGGCCTCGCACCATTGCAAAACGCTTTTGAAGCATTGTTTCATGTCCTTGCAGTGGTGCGGGGCGCAATTGCACGGCTATTCCGCCGGCTCTTTTGGTGGCTATGGATTCCGGTTGCCTCGTCAAGCTCGGCAGGCATACCACACCTCTTCCGCATTCCGTGCCGAAGGCTGCCGAGCCTGTCGAGGCAACGTGAAGTTTGCTCGTCAAGCTGACTCGCAGGCCGTGTCCCCTTGCGGAGCCAGGCAGAAGCCTCACATCGCCGATGATACTGCACTTGTTGGCTGCGCCTACGTCCCTGCATCTCGGCAAAGAAAGCAAGCTTTCTCTGCGCTCGATTTTTGGGACTCCTGTGGAAAAGTAGGTCGCCGCCAATTTTTTTAAAGGAGTTCCGATGAGGGACTCCTTTTTTTTTGTCTATGTTTTTATACATATATATGGTATTTGGGTGGCAGGGTTGCTGGGTGACTGAGTGGTTGGGAGGCTAGGGGAGGGTATTGATTTTTTTTGTGCGGTTGGTCCGGATTTTTTTATGTAAATTTGCATCCTGAAATGCGATGGGTGTTAGTGTGATTAGTGCAAGATAGCAAAGATATTTATATGTTTATAGATTTCAATGAGCTTCAAGAGGTGGCCAATCCGCAGTTCAAGGGCGGAGAGGGCGAGACGTTGTTCCGCACCTACAATGACGGACAGAATAAGATTATGCATGGCCGATTAGATCCCGGATGCTCCATCGGATACCATGGTCACGAGACCAATAGCGAAATTATCTACATCCTCGGCGGGGAGGCTCGCTGCCTATATGATGATGGCGAGGAGCGTCTTGTTTCGGGCCAGTGCCACTACTGTCCCCCAGGGCACAGCCACTCTCTTATCAACGCCAGCGCCAGCGAGCCGCTGGTTTTCTTTGCCGTGGTGCCAGAGCAAATAACCAAATGATATACCTGGCGCAATACGATTCGCCTTTGGGAAGGTTGATGATAACCAGCGATGAGATATCGTTGCTGTCGTTGCGTTTTTCTGAAAAGTCCATTGGGAGTATGGAGTCAACACCTTCGATATTGGATGAGACGTGTCGTTGGCTTGATAGTTATTTCAATGGCAAGGTGCCAGATCTTAACCTGTCGGTAGCGCCCTCAGGTACTCCCTTTCAGCAGCGTGTTTGGGCAGAACTTATGACCATTCCGTATGGGGAAACGGTGTCGTATGGCGATATCGCACGTCGTATCAACTGCAGGTCGGCGCAAGCGGTGGGAGGTGCCGTGGGGAGGAACCCCGTTGCCATTGTCGTTCCTTGTCATCGTGTCGTCGGTGCCGACGGTTCTTTGACGGGCTATGCCTATGGTCTTGAGCGCAAGAGGCAGCTGCTGATGCTTGAAAAGAATGGAATTCATGTTTTATGAGTATGTTGTTAAATAGTTATGTCATCAAATACTGATTTTGTGCAATATGTGTGCGAGCAGTGCAGTGGGGCGGCTAGCATAGATGTTGGCTCCACTTCGGTTGCCGACATCTATGCAAAAAAGATGTTCGGCGATTATACGCTTTATTGTGATGGTAAGGTGGTGGGTTTGGTATGCGACAATAATCTGTATATCAAGCCTACCGACGCGGGGCGTAGGCTGTTGAAAAGCGAAAGGCTGCGGCCGCCATACGAGGGTGCGAAGGATTACTTTTATGTCGAGGAGGTGGATGACCACAATTATCTGTCGGCGCTGGTAAAAGCTACTGCGGAAGCGTTGCCGCTGCCAAAAAGCAAAAGGAAGAAACAATGAGGTACACGAAAGATGATCTGACGATAGAGGTTACGGAGCACGGCGCCGAGCTGACAAGCCTCCGTTGTGGCGGTAGGGAATATCTTTGGAATGGCGATCCGACCTACTGGAACCGCCATTCGCCTGTCCTCTTCCCCGTCGTCGGCAAGCCGTATAACAATCAGTTGCACATCGATGGTAAGGTGTACCCTATGAAGCAGCACGGCTTTGCCCGCGACAGCGAGTTTGAGCGCGTCGTAGCGGCGGATGACGGGTTGACATACCGTTTGAAGGATGCCTATCGGCCGGAGGTGTATCCCTACCGTTATGGACTCGAGGTGGCCTACCGTATTGACGGTAGCCGGCTGAGGGTGTGTTGGCGTGTGGAGAACAGGGGTGAGGGAACGATGTACTACCAGATTGGAGCCCACCCGGCTTTTCTGCTGCCCGACTACGACGAGCGTGACGATGTGCACGGCTATGTACGCTACTACGGCCGTGAGGGTGGTGCGGTGAGTCCGAGGCTTTTTTCTGCCCTGGAGGAAGGAAACAGGGTTTCTCTGTCGGACGGGGACGTCCGCATTCCCAGCGAGATGCCCATCACGGGGGACACTTTCGCGGGCGACGCGCTGATGATAGAGCATGGGCAGGTGACGAAGGCGACGCTGTGTGACAAGCGGGGTGATCCGGTGCTGAGCGTGGAGTGCGCGGGTGCCGACGCCTATGGCGTTTGGGCGCCGCATAAGGCTGGCTGTCCGTTTGTCTGTCTGGAGCCGTGGTGTGGTATCTGTGACCCGAAGGGTTTCGTGGGCGACATTTCGCAGCGAGAGATCATCCACGCCCTTGCGGCCGGAGGGGTGGGCTGCTTCGAGTACTCCATCACCATTCATGAGCCGTGATGAGAGTGGATGCTATTCCTGTGGAGCGTCATCCGCTGGAACCTTTTGTGCCGGGGGATGCCAGGGTGCTGTTCCTGGGGTCGTTCCCGCCACCGCGGCGGCGGTGGTGTATGCCGTTTTTCTACCCGAACTACATCAATGACCATTGGAGGATTCAGGGGCTGGTGTTCTATGGCGATGCGGGGTATTTTGTGGATGCGGAGCACAGGTGTTTTCGCTATGAGGCCATCGTGGAGCATTGTGAGCGGGTGGGTATAGCCTACTACGACACCGCGAGGGCGGTGCGGCGGATGGCCGACAATGCGTCGGATAAGTTTCTCGAAGTGGTAGAAGCGACGGATGTGCCGGCGCTGGTGGCACGCCTGCCGCATTTGCGAGCCATCGTCACCACGGGGGAGAAGGCCACGGAGACACTTTGTGAATCGTTGCAGATAGCCGCGATTCCCAAGGTGGGAGCCTATGTGACCACACCGTTTCTTTCGGAGGGGGGTGTGCCTGTCGAGCTGTACCGGTTGCCCAGCAGTTCGCGTGCATACCCTATGTCGCTGCAGAAGAAAGGGGAGGCCTATGCTACGATGTTTCGTAGATATGGGCTTTTATGAATTCTATCTCGCAATCACTTCTACGAAGGCTTTCGGCAGGATGATATTTTCCACATCAAGGGCGTCCTCGAACAAGGGGGCTATCTCCATGGGTATGAATCCGGCGATGCCGCAGCCGATTTGGGTGACGAGGAAGTGGTATTCGGGGTGCTGTCGGGCGAACTCGATGAACTCGTCGACGTAGGGCTTGATGGTCTCCACGCCGCCTTGCATGGTGGGGATGGCGTAGCTCTGTCCTTGGAGGCCTACGCCCTGTCCCATTATCGCGCCAAAACGGTTGTAGGCCAGGCGCGCAGCGCCGCCGCCATGGGCGCCGGCGAGGTTGCTGCCGAACACGAATATCTCATTCGGCTTCAGCTCCGTGATTCTTTCGGGGGTGTATTCTCTGTTGTACATATCACGGTTCTTAGGAGAGCGTTTCAGCATTATCTATGTCGATACAGGCTTTGATGAATGACATAAACAACGGATGCGGGTTCAGCACCGACGAGCTGTACTCGGGGTGGAACTGGGTGCCGATGTACCAGCGCTTTTCGGGTATCTCGACTATCTCCACCAGGTTGGCGGCGGGGTTGATGCCGACACACTTCATACCCTTTGCCTCATATTCCTTCTTGAAAGCATTGTTGAACTCGTAGCGATGCCGATGGCGTTCCTTGATTAAAGTCTCTTTCCCGTAGGCTTGACAGACGCGGCTGCCTTTCACCAGTTCGCACTCGTAGGCGCCCAGACGCATGGTGCCGCCCATCTGGGTGATGCTCTTCTGCTCTTCCATGATGTCGATGACGTTGTGTGGCGTCTTTTCGTCCATTTCGCGGCTGTTGGCATCCTTGTAGCCCAACACGTTGCGGGCGAACTCGATGACCATCATCTGCATGCCCAGACAGATGCCGAAGGTGGGGATGTCGTGGGTGCGGGTATATTCGGCGGCGATAATCTTTCCCTCGATGCCTCGCTGTCCGAAGCCAGGACAGATGACGATGCCGGCCAGACCGGCCAGCTTTTCGGCGACATTGGCGTGTGTAATCTCCTCGCTGTTGATGAAGTGGATCCGGGCCTTTGCGTCGTTGTAGATGGCGGCGAGGTTCAGGCTTTCGCGTATGCTTTTATAGGCATCTTGCAGGTCGTATTTGCCGACCAGCCCTATCTGAACCTCGCGCTTGGCGTTGTGCTGTTTGTCAAGGAAATCGTGCCAGGATTTCATCGTGGGTGTTTCGCCTACGGGGATGCCGATTTTGCGCAGAATGGCAGCATCGAGCCCTTGGCGTTGCATATTGACCGGCACTTCGTAGATGCTGGGCATATCCTCGCTCTGCACCACACATTCCAGGTCGACATTGCAGAACGACGCCACTTTCATGCGTAGGTGATCGTCCAGGTGGCGTTCTGTGCGCAGCACGAGGATGTCGGGCTGTATGCCCATTCCCTGCAGCTCTTTCACGCTGTGTTGTGTGGGCTTTGTCTTCAGCTCGTCGGCAGCCTTCAGATAAGGCACGTAGGTCAGATGGACACAGACGGCGTCGCGTCCCAATTGCCAGCGCAACTGACGGATTGCCTCCATAAAGGGTGCACTCTCTATGTCGCCGATGGTGCCGCCCACCTCGGTGATGACGAAGTCCAGATGCTCGTCCTTCTCGTCTTTGCGCAGCATGCGGTGCTTGATTTCGTCCGTGATGTGCGGCACCACCTGGATGGTCTTGCCCAGATAGTCGCCGCGACGCTCGCGGTCGATGACGGTCTTGTATATGCGGCCGGTGGTGATGCTGTTGTTGCGGGTGGTGTGAATGCCCGTAAAGCGCTCGTAGTGACCCAGGTCAAGGTCTGTTTCCATTCCGTCGACAGTCACGTAGCACTCGCCGTGCTCGTAGGGATTCAGCGTGCCGGGGTCAATGTTGATGTAGGGGTCGAATTTTTGAATAGTGACCTTATAGCCGCGCGCTTGCAGCAGCCTTCCGATGCTGGCCGAGATGATGCCCTTGCCCAAAGACGAGACCACACCGCCAGTGACGAAGATGAATTTTGTTTCCATAAGTAGGGATATAAAGGTTTTTTGCTGGATATATTTTTCAGCGGTGCAAATTGTTTTTCATTGTGATATGGACTTTTTCTCATTCCTATACAAAATGCAAATATAAGCATTTTCACCGATTGTCTAATCGCATGATTTTTACCGGTCGGTCGCTGCCGAGCTGGAGGCGGCTGCAGCGGTTGATACGGCCGGTGTCGCGGAAGCCGCAGTGCTCCATCACCTTGCCGCTGGCGGGGTTGTCGGGGAAATAGTCGGCCCAGAGGGTGCGGAAGCTTTTGACGTTAAAGCAGTAGTCGACGAGCAGCCGCAAGGCTTCGCTGCAGATGCCTCGGTTCCAGTAGGGACGCGCCACCCAGTAGCCCACCTCGGCGTCGTTCTCGCCTATCCCAATATTGCTTTCGCCACGAACCATATATCCTATGCAGCCGATGGGCTCGCCGGTCTCCTTCAACTCAATGGCCCACATGTGGTCGCTGTGGAAGATGGTGCGGATAATCTCGAGGCTCTCCTCGACGCTCTTGTGAGGCGGCCAGCCGGCGCGGGGCCCCACATCCGGATCGGAAGCCCATCTGTATAGCACCTCCGCATCACTCTCGCGCCAAGGGCGTAAAACAATACGACTTGTTTCCATTGGATTGTATGATTTTGTTTTACGTTCTACGTTTTACGGTTTACGGTTTTCGTTTTGGGTTTTCTTAGCGCTTCTATCACTTCCAAATCCGCCGGCAGCCACTTCACGCTGTCCAGCTCTTCCTTCGTCAGCCACCTCGCCGCCTCGTGCTCGTTCAGGTGCAGCGCCTCCGTCAGCAGCGTGCAGAGGTAGCAATGCATCGTCAGATGGAACTTTGGGTAGTCATACTCCACCGTGCAGAAGAGACTGTCCACGCTGATCTCCGCCGACAGCTCCTCGCGTATCTCCCGCCGCAGCGCCTCCTCCGGCGTCTCCCCGGATTCTATCTTGCCGCCTGGAAACTCCCACCAATCCTGCCACTCTCCATATCCCCGCTGCGTGGCGAAGACCTTGTCACCCTTGCGGATGATCGCCGCCACTACTTCTATCCTTTTCATTGTCGTCATTGCACTTCGGGGTGTTGCACCGACAGCGGAAGGCCTTGCTGCGAGAGGTAGAACATATAGAGTACGACGGGCTTCTCGCCGCGGTTCTCGCCGTGGTGGACGGTGCCGACCATCTCGACAATGGTCTCGCCCTCGTGGACGACCTTCTCGCTGCCGTCCTGGGCGACGATGGTCAGCTCGCCCTGCACCAGCACACCGTGGTTCATCGCGTCGTGGTGGTGCCACCCCAGTTTCCGTCCTTGCGGAATCACATATTTCACCGCCACCAGCTCCGGTCGTCCTTGCGGGTAGTCGGGCAGCTCCGTCCCGTCCCAACTCCGCGACGTGCGGAAGAGCTCTGTGGTCTCCACCTGCGCCATCCCCGCCAGCATCTCGCTGATGGGGTCTTCGCGGATGATCTTGGGTGCCGCCTTGCCGGCCAAGACTAATACTTTTTTGCCATTGCGGTAGATGTGCAGCTGGCGCGACCGCACCGCGGCCGTCAGCTCTGGGTCCTCTTGCAGCGCCAGCCAGAGGCGGTGGTATTCGCCGTCGCCCTCCAACAGCTTCTGCTGCAGGTGCGAGCACATATTGGTGATGTCTATAGGTGTCATCAATCGAGTATTTTGGCACATTTCTGTTAGAAACACGCTGCAAATATACATTTTTTTGCCGATACCGGCAAAATTATTTGTGTAAGAACAGGGACGGCCTGGATGAGGTCGCCCCGCGTCATATATAAAAATGGATAATCTCTGTTGCCGGCTGACGTAGATTGTTGCGCGTAAACAACATTTTTCACAAAAAATGGCTTGTATATGCAATATATTTATTATCTTTGCACCCATAAAACGTCAAATATTAAACATCATGACTAAAGCAACAAGACTTTTGGCTTTCGCCATAGCTGCTGTTGTAGCTATGGGCGCAGTGTCCTGCGACAAGGACGAGAACTCATCCAACGGGGACCCCGGCAATGGCGGGATTACCGCCGGCGACTGGGTCGACCTCGGTTTGCCGAGTGGCCTGCTGTGGGCTTCGCGCAACATCGGCGCATCCCAACCTACCGCCGACGGCCAGTATTTCGCCTGGGGTGAGACGCAGCCCAAAACGGTCTATAGCTGGGGGACCTATGCCTACGGACGCAGCTTCTCGGAGCTGACCAAGTACTGCAACAACGAAGTTCTCGGATACAACGGCTACACCGACGACCTGACCACCTTGGAGTCTGGCGATGATGCCGCCACGGCGGGCTGGGGCAATGGTGCACGCATGCCCACCAAGGAAGAGATCAAGGAGCTGTGTGACAACTGCACCAGCGAATGGGTCACGCTGGGCGGCGCGAAAGGCCGCAAGTTCACCGGTCGTAACGGCAACAGCATCTTCATTCCGGCCGCCGGTTACCTTGAGGGGGACGGAAGCAACGATGCTGGCAGCATGGGTTACTATTGGTCAGCAACCCTTCGCACCGATGGCTACCCCAACGACGCATGGCAACTCGAGATTAACCAGGGTACTGCCCGCGCGACCAGCTCCACCGGCTACCATCGTTACTACGGTTTCCCCGTGCGTGCAGTGCGCTCCGCAAAGTAGTGAATCGCGATTTCATGAAACAGCTGACGCAGGAGCGTTGGTTAATTATTGTTGTGGGACAGGTGTCAGTCCCCTGTACCACCTTTTCCATATTCTGCTGCCTCTTCGGCGGCAGCCGGGAGGGGACTTTCCTCGGTGCTGAGGTAGGGTAGAGGAGAGTGCTGGTAGAGCGACAGCATGTTCTCGTTCAGCAGCAGCTCCACCTCGCGCATCGTGTGGTCGATGAGGGCGGGCTTCAGTTGGCACTCCCAGATGACGATCACCTGCCAGCCCTTCTCCTGCAGCACGCGGTAGTTCTCCTGGTCGCGCTCCTGGTTGCGGCGGATTTTGGCGACCCAGAACTCGCGGTTCGTCGTCGGAATCTTGCAGCACGCCGAATTTGACAAATCATTCTTAACCCTTAACTCATCACTTTTGACTGGTGGCTCCGCCACCCCGTGTCCATGCCAGAAGCAGCCGTTGACAAATATAGCCGTCCTATACGGCCGCATCACGATATCCGGCTTCCCCGGCACGCTCTTCACGTTCAGCCGATACCGATACCCATGACTCCACAGCCACCGCCGCACCTTCAGCTCTGGCTTTGTGTTCTTGCTGCGGATATGCGACATGCAGATGTGCCGCTGCTCAGGTGTCATCGTGTCGGTCATAAGGTCAAAAGGCGTTTCATTAACTCCGATCCCCTTCTTCTGGAAACAGTGGACTTCTCTGCATCGCGTGAATGACCTCCAGTTTAGTCCCTTCATCAAGCTCTTCTCTGTTAATCACCGAATGGATGATTTTTGAGAGCAATGCTTTATCAATATTTCCTGCTGCCACATGCCAGATATAAGCCTCCATGTAAGGCAAGAAATGGAATCCCGCCCATCCCCTCTTATTCTTGATCAGGAAATGGGCACCCAGTACTAAGGAGATGCGCTTGTTGCCGTCTGCAAAATAGTGGCCTGTGCAAAATGCAAAAACCATATATGTGAGTTTCTCCTCCAACGAGGGATAGTAGAGGTCGTTCTTGACAAAACCAAGCACCTTCTCTATCTCTTCCCGTTCGCGGATGCCAGACATGCCCCCTCCGCTTTGCTCAATGGTCTCCTGATAATAATGCAGGACATCCTCGAAACTCAGATAAACGAACCCTTCCATCTTCCCTTATTTTTTGAGACGTTCCAAGACATGCTTGTTCTCTTCATTATCCAACAACTTCTCCAAGTCGATTGAGTCCGTTCCGATAAATCTCTCGAATTCCTCTGGCGACAAGGCTCTTAGATAACCCGCAATACCATCGTGATAAACATCTCTAAGCCCAAGGTCAAGCGAAGCCATCTTCTGTCGGGCATCATACAGAAATGGCGACATGGCAGGGCTCTCTGCCTGTGCCGTAATCAGATCCTGTACCTCCTGAAGACTGATTTTCCGACTCAGTTTGAAAGACCTATCTCGGATGGCGCTTCCGACTCCATTTTCGAATGAACTGATGACCCGAAGGACCTCTGCATACATCGTTGCTTTGACATTATCTTTGGGTTCAAGTTTCAACAGTTCACGGTATTGTCTCGCGTTCTCATGGAAGATGGCCTTGTATATCATGTCGGTTATGGCGGCATATTTGTAAGTCGGATGGCCGTCCACATAATCATTGATAGGCGACGTAAGGTTCTTTCTGTAGTTCTCTTCCTGTATAGCAGCGGGAAGGAAATCACGGTCACGCCAATTGATATATTTTGTACCACCTCCAGCTTTTTCATTGATGGTGGAGATTATAATGTCCAGTATAAGACTGCGTACTCTTTTGGCTTTTTCGCTTTCGGCAAGCAGCATGCCTATGTTCAAGAAAGCACGGAAATCAAACAATCCCAATTGGGTTATTTTGCTCACGAAATTATTTTCGGGAGCAAATTGCAACTTAAAGTCTTTTAGTCTTTTACCTTGACATAAAAAATATCCGTTATGCTTCAGCTCTCCTTCATAGGAAGAAAGATAATTATCTATGGTTCTAACGTCCACCTCATAGAAATCTGCCACCATCTGCTTTGTCAGATAATAC
>CACZRR010000050.1 GCA_902783595.1 uncultured Bacteroidota bacterium | reverse complement strand
TTCGCCGGCCTGCTGCTTGGCATAGTTGTGGATGTCGGTGAACGAAGCGCTGTCGATGTTCAGGGTCTGAACGTCGATAAGGATCTCATTGTCGTAAATCTCGTCCATGTTGTTGTCGAGCTTGTTAGCGGGCTGAGGAAGAACGCCTTTGGGCTCGATGACGCGGTGGGTACCGTACTTGTTGCCTTTTTTCTGCATAATAAAAATATATTTTATTGATTATTAAATGAATAATTAATCTTTCCGGATGTTTACGGAGTTACAAAGTTACAACTTTTTTTTGAATTACAAAAAAAGGTTGTTCGAATGAAAATAGACGAATTGTAGCGTTTATTCTGCGAGTGCGTCAGCCACAAGGAAGATACTACCTGTTACGAGCACCAAGTCGGAGGCTTCTGCTGCGCTTCTGGCAGCCGTTATTGCCTCTTTTACTGTGCTATAGGCATTGCCATTGATACCAATCTCGTGTGCTGCTGTTGCCAGTTCTTCTACCGGTTTGCGGCGTGGTACCGAAGGTTGGGAGAAATACCAGGTAAGGTTGGCGTTCAGCGATGAGAGTGAGGTGTGAAGGATCTTCAGTATAGATAGAAAATCCTTGTCGTTCACGCATCCGTAGACGAGGTGCAGACGATGATAGTGCATGGATGCCAACTTGGTGAGCATCGCCCTAATGCCAGGCTCGTTATGAGCTGTCTCGCAGATGGTGAGCGGATTGTGTCCTATTGTTTGCCAGCGGCCCTGCAGGTGGGTGTTAGATACCACGTGTGCCAATCCCCGCTGCAGAACTGCGGGTGTAAGCCGGTCGCACATTCCTCTGAGCACATCCGCTGCCTCGAGTACTGTGGCGATATTCATCTTCTGGTAGTCGCCCGTAAGTTCCTCGGTATAGTCCTCCACACGCTGGACATGATGATGTTGGTCGGCAAAGGTGATGGGGGCTTTGCATGCTGCCGCCTTAGCCTTGAACACGGGTGCCGTTTCCTGTTGTGTCTCGCCTATCACCACAGGTATTCCGGGCTTGATGATGCCCGCCTTTTCGGCTGCTATCTTCTCCAGTGTGTCGCCCAGGAACTGAGTGTGGTCGAGGCCAATATTGGTGATGATGCTGAGGAGCGGAGTAATGACATTGGTTGAATCGAGACGTCCCCCCATTCCCACTTCCACCACCGCTATGTCCACCTTCTCGCGAGCGAAGAAGTCGAACGCCAGGCCCACCGTCATCTCGAAGAACGAGAGGTGTAGATTTTCCATTGTTTTGCGATGCTGCGCCACGAACTCCACCACATTCTGTTCCCCTATCATCTCGCCGTTTATGCGTATGCGTTCACGGAAATCGATGAGGTGTGGAGAGGTGTAGAGGCCCACCTTATATCCTGCTTCCTGCAGTATAGACGCAAGGAAATGGCTTACAGACCCTTTTCCGTTTGTTCCTGCCACGTGGATGGAGCGGAAACGGTGTTCGGGGTGGCCGAGGGCCTCCATGAGGTCAATGGTGGGTTGTATGTCGGCCTTGTAGGCTGCTGCGCCGATGCGGTGATACATTGGCAAAGCCGAGAAGAGGTAATCGATTGTTTCGGGGTAGGTCACGAGGAGGGTTGTTTAGAGAGTGTAGGTGATGCCGAGGAGGCAGAGTGCGCGTAGCGAGGGGTAGTGAACGAAATAGGTATAGCGCTGGAATGCCAGGTTGTCGACCTTGGCGAAGAAGCTGAGGGCGCGGTTGTGGCGGTATTCGACCTCTGCGTTGATGCCCACTCGCACGGGTATGCGTGCGCCGAAGTCGCCGTCCATTTTGCTCTGCAGTATGCCATGCAGATGGAAGAGCCAACGGTCGTGGTAGTTCACGTCGGCGCCCAGCGAGACATCCCAGTCGGGATGATAGAGCAGGACCTCATTGTCGTCACGTAGTGAATAGTGGTAGTAGTGTGCTGCTGCGCGCAGAGTGAGCATCTCATCATTCACGAACGCCAGGTCGGCGCCCACGGTGAACTGGTTGAGGTCGATGTAGGTGGGGTGGTAGACATTGTCGAGCTGATAATGCAGCGTGTCGATAGCGAACGATAGGTGGTCACGACGCATAGCGTAGGACATCTCCGCGTTGAGTTCAAGTTTCTTACTGAACTTCCAGCGCATGTGTGCGAGGATATCGCGGTGTGATTCGGCACGTTGTTCGGCCCCTGGTGCCACGTATGGATTCTCCTGCCGGATAATGTCGAGGCTATTTGGAGTGATATCGCCTGTGAATCCGACGCTCAGCACCATTGCGTCGTCGAGTAATTTCTTGCTGAGCACCACATCGGGGAAGAAGCGGAACTTTGCCGGAGAGCCCATTGAGAATCCGTCCCATCCCACTGTGACACCTGCGTGGAACTGCAGGCCGCTCATCAGGAAGTCGGCGTAGGGGTTAATTTTCAGTATATTCTGCTTGTGATGTCTGTCTGTAATCGGCTGTGTAGGGTCGTTGCCGAAGGGCAGCTCGCCATCCGGCTCGAAGCGGTAGCTATAGGCGTCCCACTCGCTATGCAGGTAGATGATACCCTTGTATTCGTCCTTCAGGTTGAATCCGTAGTGCAGGTCGCCGCTGACGTTGAGGTTGAACTGGTTCTGACCGTAAGAAGCCCACAGATCGCCCAGTCTCACCCCGAGGCTGTATCCCAATGCGCGGGTATCGAGTTGCATGTTGCGCAGGCCGATATTCCACACCATCTTGTTGTACTTAGCGCGGTAGTCGCTCATGCTGATATCGTCGCGCGACGTTGTGGGGAACACTGTGGCGAGAGTCTGGTCGGTGAAACCGTAGTAGTAGTTGTGGTCATGTTCGTAGCTGATGTCGGAAGCGATCTGTAGCACATCCTTAAAGATATATTTCCCGAACAGCGTAGCCGAAGTATTTCCGAAGTAGACGTGATGGTAATCGCCTATGGAGCCCCAAGAGTAGCGGTGGTTGAGCCGCAGGCCATAGGTCTTGTGGCGATCGCGTGTGGAGTGCCAGTAGACATCGGCGAGAGTTGATGGGTAGAGGCCCACGCCGAGGCGTATGTAGTTGTTATAGAGACGGGTTGTCGGTTCGCCGATGATGCGTGCTGCCTTGATGCGTGCTGGTTCGTACACGGAGTGGAGACGGCGTGGCGAGATGGAGTATTGGAACGTGTGGTCGAGTTGTTGAGTAGTGTCGCTGAGAGTCGCGGGGAAATTGAGTTTTTCCTTCTCCTCTATGACAGGCTTGTAGGAGCCCTTTACGAGCACGCTCTCGTTGTATGATGGCTGATCCTGTGCCTGTACAGCCACGGGAGCCAGCATCAGGAGGAAGAAAAGGCGTTTCATATATCTTGTATTTTGCATATTGAATACTGTTCTTGTTGTTGGCATTACATCTCGATGATAAGTTCGTCGTCGTCGGCTGCTGGTGCCACCTGTTCGGATGCCACGATAGCCTGCAGTTTAGCTTTTGCCACCTCCAGTAGCTGTTGTCCGTCGTAGTTGTCGATAATGCTTTGGAGGGTCTGCTTAGCCTGCAGGTTGTTTCCGCGCACGTAGTAGATATCGGCCCAGAGTATGAAGGAGTACGCCAACCAATAGTCGCTTGACAGGTCGTTCACGGCCCGTTCGATGATCCGTTCTGCCGCGTCGTAGTCGTGGTTGAGTATGAGTATCTCGGCCTGCCGGCATCGGGCCTCGCCGCTTAGTTCGCCATTTGATGAGTGTGTGAGGCGGGCGTAGTGGTGAGCTGCGCTGTCGTACATACCGCGGTCGAATGTGCTGCGGGCCATCGCGAGGTAGGCTTCCTCATGCATCTGGTGAGTTGCCTTCGTTTCTGCTGCCAGTGCTTGAGCTGCTTGCATGATTGCGTTGTTCTCGCCCTGTATCACGGCGCACCGCAGAGCGCCCACACGACCTTCGATGAGGCCATTGTCGCTCTCCGCCTCCTCCGTCATGCGGTGGTAGTAGGCGGCAGCCTTATTGTAGTCGCCCTTTGCGAATGCCAGCTTTGCTGCTTGCTGCAGAGCCGTCTCCGTGTAGCGTCCTTTGGGCGCTGCTGCCACTGCCTCATAATGCGGCAACGCTGCTGATGAGTCACCCAGGCGCATATAGCTGTCGGCGGCGAGGTAGTGAGCTTTGATAGTGAAGAGTCCTTTGGGGAACCGTTTGATGTAGGTATCGAGACTTGTGGCGGCCTTTTGGAAATCGCCCTCTTGATAGCGTCCCTCTGCAGCCAGGAAGGTGGTAGAATCCTGCTCGCCGGAGGATATCGTGAGGTTTATTGTACGCTGCACGTAATCGAAATAGTCGCTCACGCGGTTTTGGTCGACATAGATATTCTTCACTGTGCGCAGCGCGTTGCGGCTCTCGTCGCTACCGGGGTACTGGGTGAGCAATCTGTCGAAAGTCTCCAGAGCCTTGTTGGGGCGCTCGGTGTTATAGTAGATAAGGCCCTGGTTGAGCAGAGCGGTCTTCACGTAGCGGCTCTTGGGGTACTGCTTAACAAAATTGGAATAATAGGTCATCGCCATCTCGTTGTTGTCGCACATCATGTATGTGTTGGCGATTTCGAGCATAGCCTTTGATTTCAGGGGTGACGCCTCGTAGCGTTCAAAGATATAGTTGAGATAGGTAAGTTTCTCGCTATTACGTCCCATTGCGCCGTATGCCAATGCTTTTTGGAACGTGGCGTAGTCGGCATCTTTGGCGCCAGCGGCTATTACCTTGTCGTACATCGTGATGCATTGAGCGAACTGGCTCTGTACATAGCGGCAGTCGCCTATGCGGTTGCACACATCGTACAGCATTGTTTCCTTGTTCTTGCCCGGTGACGATAGACGCTTGTAGAGGTCGGAGAACGTCTCCTCTGCCTCTCCGTAGCATTTTTTGTGGAGAAGGAGGTATGCGTATGTGTAGCGAGCCTCGTCGGCGTAGGTGCTTGTCTTCGAATAGGAAGAGAGGAGGAACTTATTCAGCAGTTTTTCGGCCTCGTCATAGCGTTTTTGGCGGTAGCGCATTTCCCCGAGCAGATAGTTTGCGTCGGCCGTGAGGCGAGGCAGCGCACCGACACGTATGGCGCGTTCGTACAGCACCTCTCCTTCGGCTTCTTTGTCGCTGTTGCACAGTTCAATGCCGCGGCACAGGAGAGCACGTTGGAAAGCCTGGTTGAGTGCTGCGGAGCGGTCGGGTACCTGGTCGAGGAGTCGTATTGCCTCCTTGTAGTTGTTGGTAGAGCAGTATAGCTCGGTGAGTATCTCCTGCGCCTCGGTGAGATGGCGGCTACGGGGGTAGCTGTTCAGGTAGGTTTCCATGGCGCGTATGCTTTCGTTGTATGCATTGCGGCCTTGCTCACAACACAACTTGGCGTAGTTGAACTGAGCATCCTCCTTGACGACGGGGTCGTAGTTCATCTTGCCTGCTTGGAGGAACATGCTGCGTGCCTCGTCCTTGCGGTCGAGCTTCACGTAGCAGTCGCCCAAGATATAGAGAGCCTGCTGTGCCACGCTGTCGTCGCACACCGTCTTCTGAGCCAGATATGTTGCTGCCTGCGGGTATTCGCCCAGCATATAGTAGCTGTAGCCGATCTGGTAGTTATTGTCCTGTGGTGTGCAGTCGGACGGGTCCTGTCGAGCAGCCTCATTCACCTCATGGTACTGAGCCACTGCTTTGCGGTATTCGCCGCGGTTGAAGTAGACCTCGCCCACCATTTGGCGCACCTCGTTTTTACGAAATGCGTTCTTGTCTGCCAGGAGCGATGGTGCTATTTCGAGCAGTTCGTCGTAGCGTCCAAGATAATAATAGATACGCGCGATGTATGACGGTGCAATATCGGCGAACTTACGGTCGTTGGCGAGTTCCTTGAAATTGCGCAGAGCCAGATCGTATTCGCCGTTCATGTACTGGATGTGGGCGTAGTAGTAGAGCGATGAGTTGCGGTATTTAGAGAGACCGTTCACTTGACGTGCGAAGCACTCTGCCGCATGGCGGGTGTCGCCCTTTTGGAAGTAGCAGTATCCCATCTTAAAGTCGTACTCTGCGCGGTGTCCGTGTTCTACCTCTGCTGCGTCGACGGATCGGTAGTAGGATAGCGCTCGGCCGTAGTCGCCGCGAGCGTAGTAGAAATTGCCCTGATAGAAGCGAGCCATGTTGCAGCGGCTGCTTTGAGGGTAGAGACGCAGGAACTCCTCGAGGCGGTAGGCAGCGTCCTCGTTGTCGAGTACCGCGGAGCATACTGCTGCGAAATAGGCTGCGTCGCTCACGGTGATGAAATTGCCTTTGTAGTCGTCCCACCGACCCGACACCACGGACATTTGGCCGCTCACCTCGTCGTAGAGTTGCTGTGCTGCGGCGTACTTTTGCTTGGCGAAGAGGTCGTGAGCGCGTTGCATCACATTCTCCTGAACCTGGCGGCTATCGTTCACCTGAGCCCGAGCCTCATCGTTCCATCCCGTTGCCAGGAGCAGTAGTAGAGCCAAGAATGGTGTGCCAGCGGCGAGCCTGCGAGAATTGATTTTTTTCATGGTTTATTGTTGGCAGTTGTTTATTGTCAGAAACGTATATTTAGAAATCCCCCAGCAGCCACCCTTTGCTTGGCAGAGGAGCGTAGGGGTTGACCACACGGCCTTCGGTGTCGAGGAGCACGAAAGTGGGGTAACTCACCACGCCGTAGTATTCCAGCATGTCGTAGCGTCCGTCGAAGTGTAGCCACGTCCAGGGATAGCGTCCTGCCTTACGTGAGGTGCGCAGGAGGTGATACATTTTTTGGAACTGGCGGTCGCATGCCACGCTCACTATTGCGAGGTCGGGGTGTATTGTTGCTATGGTGTCGCGCAGGAATGCCAGTGTCTCCATTTCGCGCAGCGAATGGGGGTCGCCGGCGCGCACGAAGCATAGCAGCACCCTTTTTCCGTGCCATCTATCGAGGTTGAGGTGGTTGCCGTCCGCGTCGACGAGGGAGAACGGGGGTATGGTGTCGACCTTTCTCCATGACGCCAGGAGTGCCGACGCCAGGGTGCGGTGCGGGTTGAACTTTGTCTCATCGGCCATGTGGTGCACCATTGCCGCCACTTTTTCCTGCGGGTATATGCGGTTGTGGTAGGCTTCGCTCAGTGCCTGCAGCAGTGCCAGTTCGCGTATTTGCTCGTTGGCGAGCAGGGGTTCGGCACCCAGTGCGTCGGATAAAGCTGCCATATTGCCGGAATCCACCAAGTCCACCACCTTCTCCACAGGGACCTTGCGGGTGCCGTCGGAGATAAGATGGGAGTATATGGCGAAGAAGAGACTCATGTAGTTCTCGTCGTGGTAGAGAATGGGGCGGTTGTCGATGTAGCGTGCTGCCAGCCGTTGTCGTGTTGTGGTTCCGAGAGCCAGCAGCAGCTGAGCGCGACGGCTATCGCAGTAGCGGGAGAAGAATAGCGTATCATCCGCCGTGGTGCGATGAGCGGAGAAGAGGCTGTCGATGCGCCGCGCCAGTTGGCGGGGATGGCGTCTGTCGGCGTGAGCCACTACGCTGTCGATATCGCGTTCCAGTGCTGTGAGAGCCACATTGATGTCGCCTGCCGAGATATTCTCCACCTCGAGGGGCAAGGCCACACGGTCGAGCAGCACATTGCGTGTCTCGTCCTGATTCCAGTCGAATGGCGGGATCGTCACGTTCCACCGCATGGCGGGGTAAGCCACGAACCCTTGGCGGTAGCGTTCCACCTGGAGGAACACCTCGTGGGGGTAGGTCACATAGCACCCCAGGGTAAAATGCCCCATGCTATCGATGGTGGCGCTGTCGAGCAGCACCTCGCAGCGCGATAACATATCGCTGTATCCACGTAGTTCGATGCGCTTGCCCGTGGCGCCGATGGCCGAGCCTTCGAGGACCACGTTGCGCTGACCTGCGGCAGTGGTCATCCATAACAACATGGCGAGTGCCAGCGTGCCGAGTCGCGATGCAAACTTCCTGAGGCTATATTGGGGTATCTGATTGCGCATGACCTTTCAACGCCACATAGCGATTTATATTGTACCTTGTAAAAAATAATTCCCCAAAACTCGCTGTCCACGACCTGGGGAGATATGCAAATGTTAAAAATGGGTCGTGACGGGATACGGGAGAGATGGGAGCGAACTGGGAGCGGACTGGGAGCGGACTGGGAGCGGACTGGGAGCGGGCATGGCAAAGGTACTGAAAGTCAATCAGATATATTTTAAACAATACTAAAAATCAACAAGTTAGAAATGTTAAAATGGTATTGAAAAACCATGAAGAAAAAGACAAAAATGAAGAGATATCATTTTTTGTTGTACAAAAAATTTTTTTTTATAAATTTGCCTTGTCCTTTTCGGACGACACGGCATATAATATTCTGATTAACAAACGATTAAATATATTAAAAATATGGCAAAAAAGAGTAATTTCCGTATGGAAAGTGACCTTCTGGGTCAGAAAGAAGTGCCCGCAGAGGCTTTATACGGCGTACAGACCAGCCGCGCCATGGAGAACTTCCACATCAGCGGTAACCTGTTAAGCAACTATCATAACTTCATCAAAGGCTTGGCCATCACCAAGAAAGGTGCTGCCATTGCCAACGTCGAGGTAGGCATGATCACTCCCGAGCAGGGCGACGCCATTGTGTGGGCCTGCGACCAGATTCTTGACGGCAAGTACCACGACCAGTTCCCCATTGACATGATTCAGGGTGGTGCCGGTACGAGCACCAACATGGCCGCCAACGAGGTCATTGCCAACCTTGCCCTTGAGCACATGGGCTACAAGCGCGGTGAATATCAGTACTGCTCGCCCAACGACGTTGTCAACGCCAGCCAGAGCACCAACGACGCCTATCCTTGCGCCATCCATATGGCTCTTGCCCTTGAGCACATGGAGTTCATGCCCCACCTGGAGCAGATCATAACGGCCCTTGATGCCAAGAGCAAAGAATTCAAGGACGTTGTCAAGATGGGTCGTACCCAGTTGCAGGACGCTGTGCCCATGACCCTTGGACAGACCTTTAGCGGTTTTGCCGACTCGCTGCGTGGTGAGTACAAGAACCTACGCAATGCTGCCGAAGAGTTCCTCGTTGTCAACATGGGAGCCACCGCCATTGGTACCGGCATTTGTTCCAAGCCTGGTTACAGTGAGGCTTGCATCAAGGCCTTGCGTAAAATCACCGGTTGGAACATCACCCTGGCCGACAACCTCATTGAGGCCACCAGTGCCACCACCTGCATGCTTGCCTACAGTGCTGCCATGAAGCGCTTGGCCATCAAGACCAACAAGATTTGCAACGACCTGCGCCTTCTGAGCAGCGGTCCCCGTTGCGGATTGAACGAGATCCACCTGCCCGAGCGTCAGCCCGGTTCGAGCATCATGCCTGGCAAGGTGAACCCTGTCATTCCCGAGGTGATGAACCAGGTGTGCTATCGCATCATTGGCAACGACCTTACCATCAGCCTTGCCAGCGACAATGGCCAGTTGGAGCTCAACGTCATGGAGCCCGTCATTGCCTACACCCTCTTTGAGAGCATCCACCTGCTTGAGAACGGTTTTGACACCCTTCGTACCCTCTGCATCGATGGTATTGTTGCCAACGTGGAGCGTTGCCGTCAGCTTGTGGAGAACAGCATTGGTATCGTCACCATGCTCAACCCCATCATTGGTTACAAGCAGAGCACCAAGATTGCCAAGGAGGCCAGTGAGACCGGCCGTGGCGTCTACGAGCTCGTGTTGGAGCACAAACTGCTCTCCAAGAAACAGCTTGACACCATTCTGAAGCCCGAAAACATGCTTCAACCTGTTGAACTGAAGATATGATAGAAACTATCAAGATAACCAAAGGACTTGACATTCCTCTCGGCGGTGCCGCCGAGAGGATTGTCGTTGACATACGTAGCGAGAATCGCTATGCTGTGAAGCCTCCCGATGTGGTAGGTTTCACGCCCCGTTTGCTTGTTGCCGAGGGCGACCGCGTGAGTGCTGGTCAACCCCTCGTCGAGGACAAACGAGACGAGCGGCTCTTCCTGCCGTCGCCCGTGAGCGGCACGGTGGAGGCCGTCGTCAGAGGCGAGAAACGCAAACTGCTGGAAGTGGT
>CACZRR010000049.1 GCA_902783595.1 uncultured Bacteroidota bacterium | reverse complement strand
TCTCCATGTTCAACACTCCTCCCGTGAGCGCCATCTTCGTGATGCACGAGACCCTGAAGTGGGTTAAGAACACCATCGGCGGTGTTGCCGAGATGGAGAAGATTAACCTCAAAAAGAGCGCCATGCTCTATGAGGAAATTGATCGCAACAGCATGTTCCGCGGTACTGCCGAGAAGGAAGATCGTTCCATCATGAACCACTGCTGGGTGATGGCCGAAGGCCGCGAGAACCTGCAGGATGCCTTCATGACCTTCGCCAAGGAGCGCGGCATGGTCGGCATCAAGGGTCACCGTTCGGTGGGTGGCTTCCGCGCCAGCCTTTACAACGCCTGCCCCATCGAGGCCGTCGAGGCTCTCGTCCAGTGCATGCAAGACTTCGAGAAAGCCAACAAATAATTTTAGTAAATGGAAATCAGAGACAATGTCAGGGAGGGTTTCGAGAAGAAGCTTCGCAAGGAGCCTACCTGCGTATTCTCCGATGAAATAAAGATAATCAAAAAAATGAAAGTTTTAGTTGCTACCGAGAAACCCTTTGCCAAAGTGGCCGTCGACGGCATCCGCGAAGTGGTTGAGAAGAACGGCTACGAGCTGGCTCTCCTTGAGAAATATACTGACGTGAATGACCTCTACAAGGCCGTTGCCGATGCTGACGCCCTCATCGTGCGCAGCGACAAGGTGACCAAAGAGGTTATCGACCACGCCAAGAACCTGAAGATTGTCGTCCGCGCTGGCGCAGGTTATGACAACCTCGACCTCGAGGCCTGCACAGCCCGTGGTATCGTTGCCATGAACACCCCCGGCCAGAACAGCAACGCTGTTGCCGAGCTTGTCATGGGTATGCTCGTCTATGCCGTCCGTAATTTCTACAACGGCAAGAGCGGTTCTGAATTGATGGGCAAGAAACTGGGTATTCTTGCTTTCGGTAACGTGGGACGCAATGTGGCCCGCATCGCCAAAGGTTTCGGCATGGATGTCTATGCCTATGATGCATTCCTCAACGCCGAGCAGATCAACAGCAGCGGTATTGCTAAGGCTGTTGCCAGTCAGGAAGCTCTCTTCGAGACCTGCGACATCGTCTCCCTGCACATCCCTGCCACAGCTGAGACCAAACAGAGCATCAACTACGCCTTGGTGAACAAGATGCACAAGGGTGGTATCCTCGTCAACAGCGCCCGTAAGGAAGTCATCGACGAGGCTGGCCTGCTCAAGCTGATGGCCGAGCGCACCGACCTCAAGTACATCACAGACATCATGCCCGATGCCGATGCCGAATTCAAGGCTTTTGAGGGCCGCTACTTCGCCACCCCCAAGAAGATGGGTGCCCAGACGGAAGAAGCCAACATCAACGCCGGTATTGCTGCCGCTGAGCAGATCGCCGACTTCTTCAAGACAGGTAACAAAAAATTCCAGGTGAATAAATAATTGTCGGTACCCTCGTGGTGCCACATAAAGTATGCACCTGTGCATTTTTAACCCTGAGCACGACCTTTGCTTAGCCAAAGGTCGTGCTCATTATGTACCACCGCGGTCAGCCATCGAGTTTGCCCGTCGCGATGCGAACATCATGTCTGTACTCTACCCAGACGCTCTCTGTACCTCGGTATATGACATGGCTGAAATTCTTTCCTCTTCCCAACAGCCTCTTACCACTGTTACCGCTTGGGGATGGAATAATGTGATAAAGCACGAGTTGATGAAGCGAGGTGTAGCGTCTTATCTTTTACCCAGTGACGAATATATTTCCACAATCCGCGAACTACAGCATCGCAGCACCATCTTGCCGTTGCAACCAGACTGCCATGCCATCTACGACGAAGTGCAGATAGAGACTTTATTGACGGAAAGGGATCATTGGGTGATGAAGGCTCCGTGGAGTGGCGCTGGACGGGGACTGCGATGGGTACATGGTTCCCTGACATCGATAGACCGTAACTGGTTACGGAAGACTATCGCAACGCAGCACTGCGTGATTGCCGAACCTCGGCGCGACGTGATGGCCAATGTGGCATTGGAATATAATGGTGGAATTTTTGGGGGGTATTCTTACTTCAAAACGGGTGGCGGTGTATATAAGGAAAATGTTGCATGGGACGACAAGAAAATAGAGAACACATTCCCATTGTGCGAGGCTCGTCAAATGGTTGAGTCTTGGCTTGAAAAAAACATTTGGCCCCGCTATCACGGACCACTTGGCGTTGATTTAATGGTCAGCACGCAAGGAGAGGTGTTTGTCGCCGAGATGAACCTGCGCCACACGATGGGGATGGTGGCACATGAAAGGTTAAAGGTTAAATGTTAAAGAGATGAGTATTGTTGAAGCGTTGCTGTTGGCTTTGGCACTCTGCGTCGACTCTTTGGTGGTGAGCACCACCACGGCTTTTAGCACGAAGATGTCTTATGGACGCGGGTTGCTGATGGCATCCATATTCGGCATCTGCCAGAGTGGATTTCCTCTGGTGGGGGCACTTGTTGGTGATGTGGCGCGATCGTTCATCGAGCGTGTCGATCATTGGGTGGCATTCGGGTTGTTGGCCATTGTAGGAGGTAGGATGATTGTCGAAGCTGTCCGTAATAGAGAAAATAAGGTGTCTGCCCGCCGAGGCATCAGCGTGTCGTCCTTTTTCCTATTGGGGATAGCTACCAGTATCGATGCTTTGGCTGTCGGCATTGGGTTGGGATTAGACAACCCCATGCCCACTGTCCTCTGGATCGTGGCGCTAATAGGTGGAGTGACGGTGTGCGTGTCGCTACTGGGTGTTTATTTGGGAAAGCGTAACATCCCCATTCCCGAACGGACAGCCAATATAATCGCCGGCATGGTCTTGATAGGTCTCGGCGTAAAAATTCTGTTGGAAGATTTACTCTGAAATATTGTTAGAGGATAGGTGTGAAGATACGCGCAACACTTTGTGTGAATTTTTCTATGCGCGACCGCTGCTGCCACAGAACGGGATCGACGAGGGTGCATTCGTGAATGTCGTCGAGGAAGATTTCGCGCTGGCGAATAGCTAGACTTTCGTTATATAGAAAGGCGTTGACTTCGAAGTTCTGTTCTAAACTTCGCGGGTCGAGATTGGTGGATCCGATGGTGACGAAGTCGTCGTCACAGACAATTGTTTTGGCATGCAAAAAGCCTTTGTTATAAAGGTAGATTTTGACACCTGCAGGCATAAGGTCGCGGAAATAGGATTTGGAGGCAGCGAGTGTGAGCCGGCTGCGGTCGGCTACGGCGGGTAGCATCAGACGCACGTCGACACCCGCCAGCGCGGCGTTTCGGAGAGCCAAAAGGATAGGTTGTGTGGGTATGAAATAGGGGGTCTGTAGATAGAGATAGCGGCGGCTTTGGGCGATGATCTGCACCATGCCCTGCATGACGGTGTTCCACTCATCCATGGGCCCCGAAGTGACGATTTGCGCTACGGCGTCGGCGCCAGGTCTGACGATAGGGAAGAAACGTGGTTCGTCGAGGAGCTCTTTGGTGCAGAAACGCCAGTCTGCAAGAATGGAGACCTCAAGCTGGCTGACGGAGGGACCGAAGATGCGTATATGTGTGTCGCGCCAAGCACCGTCGTTGATGCCGTCTCGGTAGCGACGGGCAATATTCATACCGCCTGTGTAACCGGTGTGACCGTCAATGACGACGATTTTGCGGTGGGTGCGGCAGTTGACGTCGCGTGTGAACATGGAGGGAATAAGCTTCTGGAAAGACTGCACCTTGACGCCGCCGTTGCGCATGTGGTCGTAGTACTCGCTGCGCACGAAGAGATTGGCCCAACTGTCGAACATCAGTCTTACATCGACTCCCTGCTGTGCCTTGCGGATGAGAAGATCACTAAACTGACGTCCAACCTCATCGTTCTCCACAATGTAGAATTGAATATGTACAAAATGTTCGGCCTTCTCAATATCGTCAAGCATAGTTTGGAACATGGGGGTGAAGTCGGTGAAGATACGCACCTCGTTGCCGACGAAGAGGGGACTGTCGTTGGCACGACGCATCATAGATGCCAGTTTTTCATATTTATCGGTCGGCGCATGCTGGGCGATGGCATCTCCCACAGAGATGTTGCGCAGGTTGTCGAGGCGAGCTAACTCGTCGGGAGTGATGATGCGACGGCTGCGGTAGTCTTTGCCTAGAAGGAAGTAGAAAAAGATACCCACACCTGGGAGCAGAATAACCAGGAGGACCCATAAAAGGGAAATATAGGGTTTGCGATTTTCCGAGATGATGAGAATGACAGACCCGATGACGATGAGAATGACGCAGATTTCGTAGATCATAATGGGGGGGGGCTATGATTGGTGGTTGATCTCTTTGCGTAGTTGGCTGGCACGAGCCGTAAGTTGTGATATTCGTAGTTGTAGGAAGTCGTCGCTGTATTTTCGGTCGCAGAAACCGTTTCCTCGCGCCACAAAAGCATCGTCTTCCCACTGCTCTGTTGCAATTTCCTCGTAGCTGGCAAGGAGTCGCAGGGTCTCTTCCAATTCTTCTTGAGTATCTTTCATGCAAAAAGTTGTTTTATGGCTTGCTCAATACCCTCATGGTCTACGTCGGTGGTGATAAGGTTGGCGTGTTTTTTTACCTCGTCGGAGGCGTTGCCCATGGCGATGCCTATACCGGCCCATTCAAGCATCTCGATGTCGTTGCCACCATCGCCAAAGGCTATTGTCTCGTCCTGCTGTATACCGAAGTGCCGGCAGATAACTTCCATGCCACTGGCTTTGCTGTTACCGTCTGCCACAACATCGGTGAAGAGGGCGTGCCACCGAGGCATGCGACAACCGGGAAGTAGATGCCCCATAGCTTCGTCGCTATCGGCGGTAGTGAATACGATGACCTGAAACGCCGTGAGAGAGGTGAGACTATCCAGTTCAACGACAGGGGGCATGGGCATATCCAGTTGGCGCTGGATGGCATGAGCGGTGTCATTGGGGTCGGCAACGAACATGTTTTTGTGATCAAAGACCATGATGCACAGATGATCTTTTTTGGCGACCTGCAATAGGCGTTGATAGTCGGGGGAAGGGATGGGGTTGCTGAGAAGGATCTCACGCGGTGCATTGCAAAGGGTGTAGACGAGACCACCATTCATGGTGATGGCTGCGTCAAAAGTTATGGGCATAGGAGGAATGAGAATCTCGGGACGTCCGGTGGAGAGGAAGGTGCGCACCCCTAAACGACGTAGAAGGTCAAAGGCATGAATAGTCCCCTCCGAAACGCGATGGGTGGCAAAGCTTAGCAATGTGCCGTCAATATCAAAAAATGCAGCCTTTATCATTTCAATCTTTTTCAACTTTTTTGAAACGTGCTATTTGCCACGAATTGTAGAGATTCTGAAAAATACTGTAGAAGGCCATGAAAACAGATGATAGGGGAGAGAGGAATGTGATGCACATCCAGATGCCAATGGCGGAATTCTTTTGCCCCATGAGCTGTGCACCGCTCACCCGGTCTCCGTAGTGGGGGTCGATCTGGCGGCCTAAGATAAACTGGCCAAAGCAGAATACAAGTGCGAGAAGCCCCAACACAAGAATGAGAGATATGTTATCGCGTCCACGATCGATGATGAAATGCATGGTCTGCCCTATGGTGAGCAGGAAGGCTACTGCCCATACGTAGTAGCTCCACGAGGTGTATCGTGCCACAGCTTGGTTGACTTTTGGGAATGCCACCTGTAGTACCAAAGCCAGAAAAAAGGGAAGAGCTAAGGTGGATCCAATTTTGCACAGCATGAGTATGTAGGATGTGCCGAGAGAGTATTCGGGATGGTGACCTATGAGGGTGAAGAAGAGTGGCGCCACCACGGCGATGCCAAGATTTCCGATGATGGCGTAGCCTGTCATGGTCTCTCGATGGGCTCCCAGCATGCAGGCTACTACAGTGGACGAGGCTGCAACAGGGGTTAACGAGGCCATCATGACACCTTCGGCAATCACTTTTTCACAGCCGATGTGGGTCAGTAGCAGGTAGCAGCCCGCAGCCATGCTCACCTGATAGGCCAACAGCATGACGTCGATGCGCTTCATACGGAGACGACGTAGGTCGACGGCGGTGAAGGTGAGAAAGAGAATGAGAAAAATAAGGTAGGGAATCAAGAATGCCAGCGAGGCACAGATATTGTGCAGCAGCAGGCCAAGGACAATGGCGATGGGTAGAATGTATTTCTTTATGAAGGCCATGTCTATAGCTTTTCTATCAGACGCGTGAAGAGCGCTGTCATGCTGTCGGCAGCATGGTTGGCGGCGCGTACCACATCATCGCCATCGTTGATAACGCCGTTTCCGAGGTCAGCGGACTGGTTGGTGATGACGCTCATACCGAAGATCTCCATGCCACTGTGACGCGCTACGATAACTTCAGGAACGGTAGACATGCCGCAAGCATCGGCACCGAGGGCACGGTACATACGGTATTCGGCCGGAGTTTCGTATGTCGGACCCGTGCCGGCTACATATATACCTTCCTGTAGGGATATTCCTAATGACAAGGCCTCTTCATGGGCGAGGGAACGTAGTCGGCGGCTATACACTTCGGTCATATCGGGAAAACGGGGCCCGAAGTCCTCTTTATTGGGACCGATGAGAGGGTTGGGCATGAAGTTAATATGGTCTGTGATGACCATGAGGTCCCCCACTCGAAAGGTGGGATTGACAGCACCAGCGGCATTGCTCACCATCACATGACGGATCCCCATGCGTGCAAAGACGCGCATGGGAAAGGTGACCTCCTCCATAGTGTAGCCTTCGTAATAGTGGAAGCGCCCCTGCATGGCTATTATAGTCTTGCCGCCTAACCTGCCGATTATGAGATTGCCTTTGTGCCCTACGGCAGTGGAAACTTTAAAATGCGGAATGTCACCATAGGGTATGGTGAGCGGCTGCTCAATGCTATCGGCCAGTTTCCCTAAGCCGCTGCCAAGCACGACGACGACTGTGGGTAGTGGGTAGTGGGCTTGTGTGATGGCTTGTATGAGGAAATGGGTTGTGTCGTCGTAATTCATTATTTGCCTTTTAACTGTTCAATTTTCTTTTGTATCTCTGCCGCTTGCTCATAGTCTTCGCACTCTTCACATCGGCGCAGGCGATCTTCCAGTCTTTCCAAGCTCTCTTCTCCTCTCTCTGCAGGGGCATAAGAACTGCTATCGGTAATTTTGACACCCGTTTCCTCAATGACTTCTTCGGCCATGAGTATGGGGATGTCGTAGAGTATAGCCATGGTGATGGCATCAGATGCACGGCACTTAAAGGTTTTGGTGTTAAAGCCGTCAGTGATGTGAAGTGTGGCATAAAAGATGCCTTCAACTATGCGGTCAACGGTAACTTTCTCAACCCCAAGATTGTATTCGTCCATGATCTTTTTGAAAAGATGATGGGTAAGAGGTTGTGAGGGGGAGACACCGTCCTGGACTGCCAGTATGCTCTTCGCCTCTTGGACTCCAACCAAAAGGGGAATCTGCATGTTGCTATCAGGGTCAACGAGCATCAGAATGTGGCTTCCGCTCTGAGATGCGCTGCCCTGAATGCTGAGGGGGTAGATGCGTCTCATCAGAGTAAATGTTTTTTCAGCGCCTCCACGGCACGACCGCGGTGGCTGATTTTATTTTTTACCGTTAAGGGCATCTCCGCGAAACTAACAGCAAAACGGTCTGGCATGAAGATGGGATCGTAGCCGAAACCCTCGTCCCCGTGACGTTCCGTGAGTATTTGCCCATCTACACGCCCTTCGAAATAATACTCTTTGCTATCCTCAATAAGGCAGATGACGGTGCGGAAATCGGCTTTACGATTGCTCTCACCCTGCAGCGCGGCCAGCAGTTTGTTGATGTTGTCATCAAAGGAGCAATGTTCGCCCGCATAGCGTGCCGAGTAGACCCCCGGTGCGCCACCGAGGGCGTCCACCTCAAGACCGGTGTCGTCGGCGAAGCAACCGTCATAGCTATCTGGTCCACCAATAGTGTGGGCGTCACGGATGCGTTGCCATACCCATTGTGCTTTCTGTTGTGCATTGCCTTGCAGCGTATCGGAGGTTTCGGGTATCTCGCCTTCAAGACCGGCCTCCGCCAAACTCACCACTTCAACGGATCCTTGCAATGCCGCACAAACCTCCTCCACTTTGTGGCGATTGTTGGTAGCGAAAATGAGCCTTTTCATATTGTTGCGATTTTTATTATCGTTTTTTTTGACCCACCAGATGTCAATCAAAGAAATGCCATGTAATCCCCCAAAAAAGTCCAAATTTTTGTCCGGGATAGTGGGGGAGGAGAAAGTAGTTGTGGGTGTCGTCCCACAAGGTATTCAAGTGGCCTCCTTTGACGAAGATGGTGGCGCGTTTCACTTGCAGGTTGATGAAAGCGTCAAACCACATCTGTCCGCCGACATCAACAATATCTTGCCGTAGGAAGAGACCCGTGTGGGGGTCGTAGCTGTCAGCATGAAAAGGAGTGTGGTATCGTACGTCACAGCCAACCTGCATGCGCAGGGCATTTTTAATGGGTGTAAAGTCTACGTAAAGACTGTTTTTGCTGGCCCAACGCGGCAACGGCAACTGTTCGCTGTCACCGCTGTGCTGCAGTAGCTGTTGCATGTCGAGGTGAAGCCAGCGCCAGGATAGACGCATTGTGAGATTTGCCTGGTAAACCCAGAAGGGATCACTCCCTTGCACTACGCTACGTAGGCTGTCATACCAGCTATTGTGGCTCAGATGCGTAGCACAGAGTGTGAGGTCCACTATGGGTGAGCGGTGATCGTCGGGTGACGAGGGGTCATAGGTGAACTGCAACTCATAACGCTCATCTTTCAGGGCTTTTAGCGCAAAGTTGGCGTCGTGAAGCATACGTAAGTCGGGTAGTTTGTGCTGTAGGGTGGCTTTGGCGAGCACAATGGTGTGGCGGGCACTATCGAGAGCTAAGCTATACGATGCCATGATGCGCTGATCCGGATTGCGGCTGCCGAGAGGGGTAAAACCGCTCTGCGCATAACTAACCTCCCCTTCGGCACTGACGCGTGAGCGTCCAATGGCAATCTCAGTGCTGGCAAAAGGACTGAAACGCACCGAGGAGGACAAGGAGACGTCGCCAAGGTCAAAACGCAGATAGTCCTGCCGCAAACCGAGTGTGAATTTCACGGGATTGTGCCAACGGTGATCGGCATAGGCGTCGTTGGTCCAAAAGAGGGTGGCACTCTGATGAATGAAAAGGTCCTCCTGACTCATCCACCTTTTTTGTTGGTGCCAATCAGCGGCAAAACCCACAACACCGCGGTTGATGACGGTCGGGTCACTGACTCGGAGGGTGTCGGTGAGGGTGATGGTGTCAAACGATATAGAGTCGGCCGACAAGCTGTCAATGACTGTAACAATGCTGTCGCGGTGTCTGTAATGCTCATACTGGCGCACCATGTTATAACTCATCTTGCCAAAGAAATGACGCCGTTCGTGGCGCGCACTGCTATCGTCGATAACAACGGGAAGACCGGAGAAGTTGGTGATGGCTCCATCCGTGAAATAACTGTCGGCGGTAAGGCCCCCATTCTCGCCGATTGTGTAGGAGTCCATGATGAGACCCGCTGCTGCCTGTAGGCGCGAATCTCGAGAAAAATAGTTGGTAGTGAAGTCAAGGTAGTGATTTTTAGCCCCCGAATTAGTGAAAACACCATCAGGACAAATAAGGGCATAATCAATGGCAGCGTTCCAGCCGGGCAGTATGTTTTGCGAATGAATGATCCGTAGTGTGTAATCATTGTTGAGAGAACTACCATAGCTGAGGCGTGTGTAAGGAGACAAGGTCTGGTAGAGACGTATGTTGTCGGGCCGTTTGGCATAGACGGTGTTTTCGTCCGCCTGCAAACGCGGCTTGAGCCCGTCGGTAAGGGTGGGGTAGAGGGCCAGATGTGGATGGCCCACAACGCCAGTGTTCAGGTAGTAGTTGCCATTCAGCGCATCGATGGCATCATAAAACTGTGCCCCTGTAGGGTCGAGAGAGGGACTACTGAGGTGCTCGATCTTTACGCGTGTCGGATGATATCCGAAGAAAAAAACTTTACGTCGCATTACCGAGTCGGGGAGCTCGACATTGTAGACGAGGCCTTTGGTCGCGGAGGTGTCAATGCCGTCGTTTGTAGATGCCTCGCCGGCAGCGGATATGGTACTCCCCGCACGCCCTATCTGGGCTTGCAGGGCACCGCCAAGCAGCACAAGTATCAACAGCAAGCAACCGCGTAGCATGCCTTTAAGCGTTGTTTTGCAGGAATCGTTCCACATCCATGGCTGCCACACACCCTTTCCCTGCAGCAACGATAGCTTGGCGGTAGTTGGGGTCACACACATCGCCGGCAGCAAAGACACCAGGAATATTGGTGCTGCTCCCGGGGTGCTGTACATTGATGTAGCCTTGCTCGTTGAGCTCCACCTGACCACCGAGGAAATCAGTGTTGGGTTTATGCCCGATGGCAACAAAGACTCCCGTCACAGCGATCTCTTTTTTGACACCAGTTTTGGTATCCTCCAACTCAACGCCGGTAACGCCATCCATGTCGTTGCCGAGGATGCGGCTGATGCGACTGTTCCAGAGCATTTCAATCTTCGGATTGTTCAGCACACGGTGCTGCATGGCTTTCGATGCGCGTAGCTCATCGCGACGGTGCACAAGGTACACTTTCTTACAAAGGGTACTGAGGTAGTTGGCCTCTTCGCAGGCAGTGTCGCCACCACCCACTACGGCAACCTCCTGGTTCTTGTAGAAATATCCGTCGCAGGTGGCACAGGCGGATACTCCTTGTCCATAGAATTGCCGCTCACTTTCTATGCCCATCCATTTGGCACTGGCACCCGTGGCAATCACAACAGTTTCGGCTTCAATCACCACACCATGATCATCGGTGAGATGGAAAGGCCTCTGGCTGAAATCACATTTCACAATGTATCCGCGACGTATGTCGCAGCCAAAACGTTCGGCTTGGCGACGCAGGTCATCCATCATGGATTTTCCAGCGACACCTTGTGGATAGCCGGGAAAGTTTTCTATTTCTGTGGTGATAGTGAGCTGCCCTCCTGGCTGCTCTCCCTCGTAGAGCACGGGATGCAGGTCGGCACGACCCGTATATATGCCCGTCGTGTAGCCGGCGGGCCCAGAACCTATAATCAAACAGCGTGTCTTTTCCATATCTCTCTTTATTGTAATTCTTTGTTTATCGTTTTTTAACTAATCTTTTTCCTCTTTTTTATACTGAAGTAAGCCATATATGCGCCGCCAACGGCAATCACAGCAGCCTGCTGCGATCCCCAGAGAAGCCAACCACATGCAGTGCCTACCGTGGTGGAAATACCGTAGATGTCGGTAAGCGCCATCATGACCAACGCAGGATAAACGCCGATTCCTCCCTGGGAGAAGGTCATTCCAACCGAGCCAAAGATATAAACTACGAAGGCGGCACGCATGCCAAGCCACGTCGTCTCGCCGAAAGCACGGAAGATTATGAGCCCGCCCAAAATATACAGCAAGTAGATGATGACACTGTAAACAAGGAATAATAGCGTGCGACGTGTACCCATATGAAAAATACTCTTCACCCCACCTATCATCCCCCTCACCAACTCATCGATGCGTGCCACTAATGCGATATGCAACAGACGGCTCCAACAGAATTTGTAGAAGAGCAGGATTGCCACAATGAGCACTACTATCACACCGCCAAGCACAGCCATGTTGGGTAGCGCACTGAATCGGACAGAAAGAGTGTCATATAGCCAGTCCTTAGCTTGACCGAACATCACCAACAACCCTAACAATACGATCATGGCAAAGGCCACTGTGTCAATAAGGCGCTCGGTGACCACGGTGCCCAACGATTTCTCCATAGGGATGGCCTCGCTGGTACGTAAGGTGGCACAACGCATCACCTCGCCGGCACGGGGAAAGGCTAGATTACCAAGGTAGGCTACTATCACCGAACCAAAAATGTTGCTAACACCTGGGCGAAAGCCTATGGGCCCGAAAAGCAGACGCCATCGTAATGCTCGCACCAGATGGCTTAGCAGACTGCACACCACACAAACCACCACCCACCAGTAGTCGGCTCCCTTTAACGATTCCCATATGGCGGATTTCTGTTCGCCGTCGAGTTTCAGCAAAAACCACCAAATGAAGAAAAAACCAATACCGAGGAAAAAAACCATCCTCAGCAGATCCTTCCATCGCCTCGTTGTGGCGGTTACAGCGTCACTCATATGTGGTTGTTCTTCGGGAAAATAACGGTGGGATGCCACTGTCGCGCCTCATCAAACTCCATGTGGGCATAGGTGGCTATGATCACCAAGTCGCCAACATGTACCTTGTGGGCTGCGGCTCCATTGATGCCGATGACACCACTGCCTCGCTCTCCTCGGATGGCATAGGTCGATAACCGTTCGCCATTGGTGATGTTGTAAATGTCCACTCGCTCGTTCTCAATGATGCCGGCAGCATCCATGAGAGCTTCATCTATGGTGATGCTACCGATATAGTCAAGGTCTGCTTCGGTGACCGTCACACGGTGTATCTTCGATTTCAGTACTTCGATAAGCATCGTAATCTTCTCTTTTAAAATCTAAAATTTTTATGGTTTCTATCTCTTCTGGTTAAAACAGGATCCAGTACAGCAACAAGCACACCAGCACAGTGTAAAGCATGATGCGACTGGCGGGTACGGGCTTCATATAATCTTTGTCAGTTATGTCGAAACGTCGACTGATTTTCGTATTACGCCTCTTAAAAGAGGCTATATGTTCTCCCGTACTCTGATTACCGTCCTCGCCGTTTTGAAAACGGGGTTGGTAGCGAAACGTGGGCATCTCGCGTTTCCGAAAGAGGTCTTTCCATGTCAAACCCTGGCGCGTCTCTTTACGGTCCATCTCTCGAAGGCGCCGCTGAAAGTAAGCCAGGTCGGCATCTTGGACGTCTTCATACCCTTCCCTGTCTGGAGGATAATCTGTCCCCCGCTGCGAGGAGGATTGCTCGCGCTCCCTCTCTTCCAATTCACGCTCTATTTGATATCGAGCCTTCAGCGCTTCCCATTTCTCTTTCTCGGGATCGTAGAAGCGCGGTTTATAACTGAACTGGCGCGGCTTGGGTGTATAGAACATTGACATTGCTTTCAAAAGCGGACATCCCCGTCCATAATGGGTCTACAGGCCCTCAGCCTGCAGATGGTCTATCGTTTACTTCCTTGTTCCCCCGCTTATTACAAAGTCCATCTTCACATCAAAAGGCTCCGTGGGTACCTTGTCAAGCATCTGAAAATCAAATGCCAACCCCACTTTCAATGCGTTTGGCGTACTCTTCAGCATGCGGTCATAAAAACCCCGGCCTCGCCCCAAACGATTACCGTCTCGGTCAAAGGCTACTCCCGGTACAATGATGAGGTCTATCGCTTCAAGGTCTGTGAAAACCGGTAAGGCGTTTCCTGTCGCATCGTAGGCCGCAGGCTCTCCAATACCAAACTGCTCTCCGGCAACTAAACAGTCCCGTCCTGTGTATGGGCGCAGCAACAAGTCGTCGCCATCAACACAGGGGAGCAACATCTTCTTGCTTTGACACCAACGATCCACAAAGGCATGCGTCTGCACCTCGTCGTCCATCGACCAGTAGAGCAACACGGTTTGCGCCTCAAGGAAGGCTGTCATCTGCTCCACTTGGTGCATGATGAACTCCGACTGCCGACGCTTCTCATCGTCAGTCATCGCTCGCTTCAACGCGCGAATCTGCCTACGGACTTCCTTTTTCTCGTCAAGCATTTCTCTCTAAATCCTCTTAGAACGGCAGATCGTCGTCGGGATTGGACTCCATCTTGGGGGCTGTGGCAAAACTCGCAGCAGGCTGTGAGGCTGGCACAGCCGTGGGGGCAGGCGCAGCAGCAGCGGCAGGCGCAGCAGCAGCAGCGGCAGGAGCACCATTCCAGGCATATCCGGCAGCAGCGGCTGGCATCTGACCAGGCACGAAAGGCTGCACGCGCGAAGCACGCAGGTCAGTATACCAGCGCTCATTGAACTCACGACTCTCAGGAGTAAAAGTCACCTGCACCGGAGTATTCATCGGGATATTCTTGGCCATAGCAACACGCTCTTCCCCAAAAGCAGTGAAGGCCACTTTGCGTGGATACTCGCCGTCTGTCTCGATAACAAAGCCTCCGCGAATCCAATGACCGCGAGCTGAGTCGCCCTCCACATCGGGCAAAATCTGAATTAATCGTCCTGTAATGTCCATGGTATTCTTGTTTTTATTAATATTCAATGGTTTAGAGCAAAGTGTTCTCTCCGCTTTATCATACAAAAATACCTTTTTTTTCTGTTCCCACAAAATATATTTTTCAACACACCTCCTCGGACCAATTATTTATCAATAACCAGCCCGTGTCTCCACTCGACTACTCAATGTTAAAGTATCCGTAACTGATTGATTATCAATATTACTATTGCGCAACCTTCTGATTTTCAGTCCTCTGGCCATATCCGCTCCCAGTCCGCTCCCAGTCCGCTCCCATCTCGCTCCCATCCCGCCCGACCCTCCCACACCCAATTCTGATATTTGAAATGTTGAATTTTTTTCCCCTTATTCCACCCTCTCTTTTCGCCACAATGACCTCAAAAAATGGCCCGCCGGTAAACAAATTTTGCTATCTACCGAAAAATGCGTAACTTTGCAGATTGAACAAAACGTTTCGCTCGAATGTAGACATCTGTTTTTCAACTAACAAGGGAGGTATACCATGATTGAGACAATACAGAATCGGTCCATCCGTTGGCTCGACATCACCAATCCCAGTGAGGATGACTATCGTATGCTCTTGGAAGAATACCATTTCCACCCCTTGGATATTGAAGACTGCCGCGGCACAAATCAGCGCCCCAAAATCGACGAATACGACGACTATTATTTCCTTATCCTTCATTTCCCCTACTTTGACAAGGGCAACAAATTCATCCGCATCCGCGAGGTGAAAATATTTTGGGGACGTGACTATATCATCACGGTGGGTAAGGCGCATTGGGCCGTGAAAAAATTCTTCGACGAAATTCAGGAAGACCTCAACGAAGGCGATCAGGAGACGCAGGAAATGATGGCAACCAGCGACCAGCTGCTCTACCACATACTCAACCGTCTTATGCTCGAAACCAACACCCTCGTACAGCGTGTGGGGGCCGAGGTCGACCTTATCAACTACGATATTTTCAATCGCCGCGCTCGCTCCATCATCGAGCAAATCTCGGTTACGCGACGCAATACGATCCTCTTAAATACTACCTTCAAACCGCAATTGCGCGTCCTCCACATGTTCGAAAGTGGCGGCATCAAGGGATTCGTCGACCCCGAGCAAATCGATATGGAGGACTACTGGGGCAACATTCTCGACCAATATCAGAAAATGTTCGACCAGGTTGAGGATTTCGGCGAACTTATTGAAGGCCTCTCACAAACATTCGACTCGTTGTTGACCAACCGCACAAACGACATCATGCGGGTGCTGACCTACTTCTCGACCATCATGCTCCCTCTGACGGTGGTAGCCAGCTTGTTCGGCATGAATGTCGATTTCCCCTTCGTCACCAGCACCACTGCTTTCTGGGTTATTGTGAGCGTTATGGCCCTGATGATTGTGTGCCTCGTCATTTTCTTCCGCAGGATGACTGGTCGTTGAAGCCGGCACTCATCACATCCTTAAATAGGGTAGGGTAGACAAATTAAGAGGCCACCTCGCAAGGTGGCCTCTTCTTTTTTGCGTCGCCTTAGACGGGGCCTATCTGCGGCCGCCTTTGCTGGCATTGTAGAAGATCTTCAAAGCACCGGCTTTGCGAAGCTCCTGCTTGATATCAGATATCATGCCCATACGCACCTGCTTGTCGGCCTTGATGGCCGTGGTGATAAAGGGACGGTCGGCTTCCGAGCGCTGTTGACGCTCCTGCTCAACAAATGTGATGAGATCCGACACCTCTGAAATCTGATCATTGAGCTGTATGCGCGGCTCAGTACCATATTTCTTCTGCTGGTCTGGCAGCGGTACACCAACATTGATGTAGCTGACAAGGCTCTTTTTCGCCAGTTTGGTGACTTCCGAACCTTGAGGAGGAATAATCTTCACGTAAAGGGAACTCTCACGCATGGTGGTAATCACCATGAAGAAGAAGAGCAGCATGAAGATGATATCGCTCATGGAACCCATATTCAGGGCGGGCGTCTCTTTTGCTTTCTTTCCTGTAAAACGTGCCATTATTTACCTCCAATCTTTGTGGGCTCAGCTTCCGAAATGGCCATGGGTATGGCTTGGTCTATAGCCTTGCTCTGTTCTTCGTTAAGGTCGGTGTATCTTTTGCCAAAGCGTGTAGTCGCCAGTTCGTTGCGCATCTCGTTGATGGCTGCGGTCAACTCATTCTGCACCTGCAAGTACATATCGTACGATGTACCGCGGTCGTTGCGCAGTGAGATGACTCCTTTCGAGACTTCATAAGTGCCGAGCAGCGGAATCTCTGTGGCCTGCTTCTCGGGCATGTGAATGTCGTTGTTAGGATTGCCAAGGAACTCCTTAGCACGATCCTTGAGATCTTCGATACGCCCGTACTCCGTGTTGAAGAGCAAACGGTCGTCCTTGTTGACCATCACAACGAAAATGTTGCGCTCTCTGACTTCTGGCGGCTCTACATTCTCGGGCAGAGGAGGCGGTAGCTTCCTCGCCAGGCCCATGTCCGAGTTGATGTTGGAGACCATCAAGAAGAAAGCCAACAACAGGAACGATATATCGGACATCGAGCTTGTATTCAGTCCAGGAGTTTTTCTTGCCATGTGTTATTTCTTTTTAAAGGATTTGGCTACCTCGGCATAGATGATGCAAAGTGCAGCACCTATCACAAGGAAGTAAACCATGATACAGGCAGCACCTATGAGCTTCGAGGTGCCTTCCGTGATGTCGTTCTTCTCCATCAGGGCAAGGGTGACATCATCGCCTTGGGCAAGCACGAAGCTCAGCACACAGACAACAACGGCAACGGCAAGGATGATGAAGAATTTCTTGGCATAGCCCGGAACGTTTTTGAAACGGTCGGCCAGCTTGACACAAAGGAACACAAGAATGGCTATGATGGAAATACCTACCAGCGCCACAAGGATCCAATAGATGGTGTCGAACAGTCCGCCCTGCTGTACGGCGTCAAGCGATTTCACGTCGCTGCCGTTGTTCATGGCGAAGAGAATGGCCAGAACAAAGCAGACAAGGGCAACGCCAAGGCCGCACCAGGTAATGAGTTTATCTGTTTTTTCCTTCATAATGTTTTCTCTTTATTGTTTGTATAACGTGTCGTTTGCCCCTAACGGGGGGTGAGAAAGACATTATTTGTGATATTTCACAAGGATATCCATGAAAGAGATGCTGCCGTCTTCCATCTGGTCAACGAGGCTCTCAATTTTGGTGAGGATGTAGTTGTAGAAAATCTGAAGAATGATAGCGACAATAAGACCAAAGATGGTGGTCAACAGAGCCACTTTCATACCACCGGCAACAACGGTCGGGCTGATATCACCGGCAACCTCGATATCATCGAAGGCCTGCACCATACCCACAACAGTGCCAAGGAAACCAAACGAAGGAGCCAGGGCAATGAACAAACCAATCCAGGTGAGGTTGTTCTCCAAACGGGCCATCTGCACTCCACCATAGCTGGTGACAGCCTTCTCAACATTCTCCAAGCCCTGGTCAATACGATCAAGACCTTGATAGAAAATGCTGGCAACAGGACCACGGGTGTTGCGGCACAACTCCTTGGCGCCTTCAATGTTGCCACCTTTCACACTGTCTTCAATGCCGCCAAGAAGTTTCTTGACATTGGTGGTAGCCATGTTCAAATAGAGAATGCGCTCAATGACAAGAGCCATACCGAAGATGAGGCAGAGAAGCACGGGGGTCATCCAGCCGGCACCACCCTGAATATACTTCTCTTTGAGAACCTGATGGAACGACTTGGTGTCGTCAGCGGGAGCAGCCTCAACGGCAGCCTCTTCGACGGCCTCCTCGGCAACAACGGCCTCAGCAGCTGCACTGTCGTCGGTGGCGGCAACTTGTTCAGTTCCCTCCGGCACGGCAGCATCCTGAGCTATCGCACCGTTGAAGTTGGCAAATGTCAACAGTCCCACTATTGACATCATGGCGATTACTTTTTTCATAATGTTTTAGTTTGTTGATTATTAATTGTTTAATTTGGTTTGCTCATTTTACAATCCGTTGCAAATATACAGCATTTTTTTATTCTGACCAAAAAATAGTCATTTTTTTCGCCCGTCAAGTTGGGCGAGCATCTCCCGCAATGGCTCTTTGGCCTCGTCGGCAACACCTATGCTGTCTAATGCCCTATGGGCAGCATCAAATTCAGTGGCGATGGCTCGCTCCACCTCGCATTTCAAACCCACTGCATCATAAAGATTCATGACTTGTTGCACCTTCTCCTCCTCGTCAATATCATGGCTGCTAAAGAGGGCGGCAAGTTGACGCCGTTGCGTCTCGTCGCACATCTGTGCGGCACGTAGGGGAAGATAGGTCTTCTTGTTGTCTCGGATGTCTTGTCCGGTTTTCTTGCCAAAAACGGCAGTGTCGCCATAACCGTCAAGCAAATCATCTTGCAGCTGGAAAGCAAGACCAGTATGTATGCCGTATCGGTAGAGCTTCTCAACTTCGCTGGTCGGTGCACCAGCATAAAGGGCTCCAATATTCAAGGCTCCGGCAAGCAGTACGGCGGTCTTTTTCCGTATCATCATCATGTACTGCTCTATGGTGACATCGTCTCGACGCTCGAAATTCATGTCGTACTGCTGCCCTTCACATACCTCAATGGCGGTTTCATTAAAGGTGTTTAGAATGGCTTGCAGGTGGGGGGTCGGCTGCCGCAGGAAATAGCGCCAGGCTAAAGCAAACATGGTGTCTCCACTGAGTATGGCAGTGTTCTCGTCCCATTTGACGTAGACAGTGGGCTGGCCGCGACGCACCGGCGAGCGGTCCATAAGGTCGTCGTGAAGCAATGTGAAGTTGTGAAAGGTCTCAATGCCAAGGGCGGCATGGCGTACGGCATCAATATCGCCGCCGAACATGGCATTGGCTACAAGCAAGAGGGTGGGGCGAATGCGCTTGCCACCCAGGCGTAGGGTGTAGTCAATGGGCGCATACAGCTCTGCCGGATCGGCAATGAAACACTCTTCTTCAAAAATCTGACCCACACGATCAATGTAGTATTTCAAATCCTTCATGTTGTTTAATGTTTTTTATTCATAGAAATGTTTGTTATTCTCCACCTCCGCAAAAATAAACAGCTATTTCAGCTGAAATCTTTTATATTTTCTATTATATTTTCTATGCTCTCACCTATACACTCAAGTCAGTACTCAACCCCCTTCTTGACACACCATTTCTGTGCCTCACGATGCCCTAGTTTTGCAGCACGTTTATAATTGGCAAGTTCTTTCTTGCTCTGTTTCTGTTGGCTGTAGAGTAGTGCTAACTGATAGTAGGCTTCACTATCTTTATTATTGATTTCTATCGCTTTCTGATAGTTGCGTAATGCCTTGTTCGTCTGCCCTTTAGCGAGATATGCTCGCCCCAACAGCCGGTAGCCTTCGCTGTGGTATGGCGCCACCTGCGTGGCTTTGCGGTAGTGGGCAATGGCTTGATTAAAGTCTCCCTGCTCATATCGGATGTCACCTAACCGATTATAAGCGTCAACGTAGTTGCTGTCATAACGTACAACGGATTCAAGACATTCTACGGCATGCTCATTCTCTCCCTTGAGGAGGTATGCCCAGCCAAGGCAGTAAATGAGTTTGACAGAGTTGCGTTCCACTTTTAGACCACTCTTTAAAGTGCTGATGGCTAACTCGTAACGGTTTCGGTAGCAATAGACAGCTCCGAGGTTGAAATGGGCATCGATGTTGCGGCTGTCAACCTTCAGGGCCTCTTTGAATGAACGGATGGCTTCATTCTCATTGCCTTTTCGAAATTCAATGATGCCAACCACGTTGTGCGCCCTGGCAGAATGCGGGTTCTCATTCAGAGCACGGTGTGCCCAAAGGAGAGCATTGGTGTAGTTCTCGTCGTGGCAGTAGGTGAGCGCCAGGGTGGCCATGGCGTCGGCACGCAATGTGTGGGCACCGGTATCGGTGGCCTCAATGGCACACTGTGCCGTATGTCGCGCCTCGGCCCACCGATATAACTCGGCTTGACAAATGGCTAAGTGGGTGAGCGCTAACGCCCCACTGTCGCCGGAGGCAAGCCAGTGCGACGCTTCGGAAAAGTGCTCCTTTCGTTCCAAGAGTATGCCTAATAGCACTCGCGCCTCATGACTGCTGTCGACGGATTGCCGGTAATATTTCTCGGCCAAGTCATAGAGACCCTGTCGCTCGGCATTTTTTCCCCGGTCGACTAAAGATTGCGCAGACATCAACGGTGCGAGTGTCAGAAGACAGACGAGAAGAGTGAGTGAATGACGCATGAGCAGACAACGAATGATATCACTAATTATTGCATCTACGAAATATTTTCACGTTTAGACTTTTTTTTGTATTTTTGCATTTCATTTTGTCAGGACATCAAAACCAAAAACATGAAAGTAAACGTCGGTATTGTCCAAATGAGTTGTGGGGCGGATAAGGCTCAAAACATCGATCGCTATACGGATAAGGTAAGAGAATTGGCCGCCGGAGGCGCTCAGATTATCTGCCTACAGGAACTTTTTGCCTCCCTCTATTTTTGCGACGAGGAACGCTATGAAAATTTCCGCTTGGCAGAACCGATCCCCGAGGGACCCTCCTGTCAGCATTTTATGAAACTGGCCCGCGAACTCGGTGTGGTAATCGTATGCTCTCTTTTTGAAAAAAGGACCGAAGGACTCTATCATAACACGGTGGCGGTGATTGACGCTGACGGCACTTTCCTTGGCAAGTACCGTAAGATGCATATTCCCGACGACCCTGGCTACTATGAGAAGTTCTACTTTACTCCTGGCGACCTGGGATATAAGGTGTTTAAAACTAAGTTCGCCACCATTGGCGTACTCATATGCTGGGATCAGTGGTACCCAGAAGCCAGCCGCATCACCGCACTCAAGGGGGCGCAGATCTTGTTCTATCCCACAGCAATAGGATGGGATGTGAGACAGAATGAGAACGACAACCGCGAGCAGTACGAAGCTTGGCAGACCATTCAACGCAGCCACGCGGTTGCGAATGGCGTGCCAGTGGTTAGTGTCAACAGGACCGGTCGCGAAGGTGGTATGCAATTCTGGGGTGGTAGTTTCATTACCAATGCTTTCGGGCGTCTGTTATATCAGGCACCTCACCTGGAAGAAGCTTTACATATCGAAACGCTGGACCTTGACCAGACTGACCACTACCGCCGGCATTGGCCCTACCTTCGCGACCGCCGCATCGACAGCTATGGCGATATAACTAAAAGATATATTGACTGATGACACCTAAAGAACTAGGATACTATATGCCTGCTGAATGGGCACGTCATGAGGCCACTTGGCTTACATATCCCAAAAATCCAGACTCGTGGCCGGGCAAGATTGAGACCATTTACCCATCCTATCATCTCTTTGTTAAAACGCTTGCCGAATGCGAGCAGGTTCATATCAATGTTGATGACGAACAGATGGCTGATCATGTTCGAGAAGAACTTGAATCCATGTTTGTCAACATGCAGAATATCAATATTCATATAATTCCAAGCAACGATGCGTGGTGCCGCGATCATGGTCCTGCATTTCTCCTTAATCGTGACCCACAAAAAGGCTTGGCAATGGTGAATTGGAATCATAATGCATGGGGGGGGAAATATCCTTACGAGCTTGATACAGAAGTTCCTGTTCGCATTCATGACCTCATGCCGAATGTGCCGTTTTTTACGCCTAACATCGTTATGGAAGGCGGCTCTATCGATGTCAACGGTTGCGGCGATTTGCTGACGACAACATCCTGTCTGCTTAATCCAAACCGTAACCCACACTTGAATCAAGATGAGATAGAACGCTATTTAAGAGATTATTATGGCGTGGATAATATTATCTGGTTGGGCGATGGGATTGTGGGCGATGATACCGATGGTCATGTAGACGATCTGTCCCGTTTCGTTACTCCCGATACCATTCTTACCGCCGTAGAACACGACATCTGGGACGAGAATTACGAGCCTCTACAAAAGAATGTGCAGATGCTTTCGCGCTGTCGTCTGGCGAATGGACATCAGCCCACAATAGTGGAAATGCCTATGCCAGATATGGTATTCTACGACAACCAACGTTTACCTGCTTCCTATGCCAATTTCTATCTCGCCAACGGTAAGGTGATATTCCCCACTTATCGGTGCCTCACCGACAACGAAGCTGCCTATATCTTTGAAGCCCTCTTCCCTGACCGCGAAGTGGTTGGAATAGACTCAACAGATATCATCTGGGGTTTAGGATCTTTCCACTGCCTTAGTCAGCAGATGCCGGATAGAAAAATGCCCCATATATCTTAACACGCTTCTGAACACATGAAAACTGCTCGATACTTCTTAATCCTTTTCTTCCTACAATTATTCTGTGTGGACCTTTCTTGGTCACAGCGGTACATTTTGCCAGACACCGTCTCTGCTGGTCAACTTCGAGTAGATGAGGTGATGGGTATGATAGATGGTAATTATGTCGATACCCCCGACATGAATCGCATGGGTGATGAGGCATTGCGCGCTATGCTCAAAGCGCTTGACCCCCACAGCATGTACATCCCCGCCAAGGAAGTGCAACGTGCCAACGAACCCTTGGAAGGGAGTTTCGAAGGGGTGGGCATCTCTTTCCAGATAGTCTCCGATACAATAGTGGTGGGCTCAGTCATTGCCGGTGGCCCCTCGGAAAAGATTGGACTTATGGTGGGTGATAAGATTGTCTCCATCAATCACGCACCCGCAACGGGCGATAGCATCAACAACACTTTTGTGTTCAATCACCTCCGTGGCAAAAAGGGTACAGTGGTGACTCTTGATATCCTGCGCGGCGGTCGCATCTATTCGTTTGAGGTGACACGCGATAAGGTACCTATCTATAGTATCGATACCTATTTCATGGCTGATAGTATCACCGGATATATTCGTCTCAGTCGTTTTGCACGCACCTCGGTCGACGAATTCCGCAAAGCGTTGAGGACGTTACAAAAAGAAGGATTACAGCAACTGATCCTTGACTTGCGGGGCAATACGGGTGGCTACCTTGATATCGCCTACGGCATGGCTAATGAATTCCTCGGCCGCGGTCAGCTGGTTGTCTACACTGAAGGACGTCGTTCTCGTCGTCAAAACTTTCATGCCGATGGACGTGGACATTTCCGTCAGGGCACTCTGGTGGTATTGGTGGACGAAGGTTCGGCATCGGCGTCCGAAATTCTCTCCGGCGCCGTGCAGGATTGGGATCGTGGCGTCCTCATAGGTCGTCGCACATTCGGCAAGGGACTCGTGCAACGCATGTTCGCACTCAAGGACGGCGGTCAGGTACGTCTCACCACGGCACGCTACTATACCCCCTCCGGACGTTGTATACAACGCCCCTATGATGAAGGCTCCGACGCCTATCGTGACGACATATCACAGCGCTATCGCCACGGCGAACTGGTAAGCGCCGACTCTATTCATTTCCCAGACTCACTGCGCTATCAGACGGCATCGGGACGCACCGTATACGGTGGCGGCGGCATTATGCCCGACATATTTGTCCCCATTGACACAATGCGCCTTACTGATTATTTCATCAACCTCCGTGGTAAGGGCCTCCTTAACACGTTCCCCCTGGCGTGGGCTGATAGTCACCGCAACGATCAGAAGGTGAAAACGTTTGATCTTTTTTTACAGCATTACGATAGTTTTGAACTTGATGGTGCTCTCTCTGCGGCAGCTATAGAGAAAGGCGTCGTGCGCGATATCGACGCAGAAAATAAAGAACCGGAACGCACGGCACATACCGCACAGTATCTCCATCTGCTACTCAAAGCACAGGTGGCAAAAGATCTCTTTGGCATCGAATATTACTATAAAGTGATGAAAGAGATTGATGAGCCTTATCAGGCTGCTATGCAATATCTGAGTAGTAGGACTAAAAAGTGATAATTCCACGAACTCGACAACAATATACCGTAATATTATACACACCACATAATAGATATTACTCAATCGTTATGGAAGAATTGAATGGCACTGAGAAATCATTGAATTTTCTCGAAGAAATTATTGAACAAGGTCTTAAAGATGGTAGCTACAGCTCCATACAGACCCGTTTTCCCCCCGAACCTAATGGCTACCTGCACATCGGTCATGCCAAAAGTATCTGCATCAACTTTGGTCTCGCCCAAAAATATGGCGGCAAGACAAATTTGCGTTTTGACGACACCAACCCCGTGAAGGAGGATACGGAATATGTTGACTCCATTCAGGAAGATATCCATTGGCTTGGATTCGATTGGGCTGAAAAACATTATGCGAGCGACTATTTTGAACAACTTTACCAGTGGGCTGAACTACTGATACAAAAGGGAATGGCTTACGTCGACGACCAAACTCTCGACGAGATACGCACTGGGCGCGGCACCGTCACAACCCCCGGTACCGATAGCCCCTATCGCAACCGTTCCGTTGAAGAAAACCTTGATCTCTTCCGCCGTATGCGTGCCGGTGAATTCGAGGATGGAAGCAAGGTCCTGCGCGCCAAGATCAGCATGAGTCATCCCAATATGATGTTCCGTGACCCCATTATGTACCGCATTCTCCATGCCCACCATCACCGTACGGGCGACAAGTGGTGCATATATCCAATGTACGATTACGCCCATGGTCAGAGCGATTCCATCGAGCACATCACGCATAGCATCTGTACATTGGAGTTTGATATTCACCGCCCTCTCTACGACTGGTTCATCGAGCAACTGGGCATTTGGCCGAGCCATCAGTATGAGTTCGCTCGTCTGAATATTAACTATACCGTGATGAGCAAACGGAAGCTGCTGCAACTGGTCAAAGAAGGCTATGTCACTGGCTGGAATGACCCTCGCATGCCTACCATCTGCGGATTCCGTCGTCGTGGCTATACCCCGGAGAGCATACGCGCCTTTTGCGATCGCATCGGCGTCGCAAAACGAGACAATATCATCGATTATGGTCTGCTGGAATTTTCGCTGCGCGAACACCTTAACAAAGTCGCACAACGACGCATGGCTGTGATTGACCCCGTGAAGGTGGTTATCGACAACTATCCCGAGGGACAAACCGAGATGCTAACCGCTGTGAATAATCCCGAGAATGAGGGCGACGGCACCCGCCAAGTACCATTTGGGCGTGAACTGTATATTGAACGAGATGATTTTATGGAGGTGGCTCCCAAAAAATACTTCCGCATGGCTATCGGACAGGAGGTACGTCTGCGTTATGCATATTTTGTTACCGCCCAAAGTGTGGAAAAGGATACTGATGGCAAGATCACTTGCATTCACTGCACTTATGACCCCAATACTCGTGGCGGCGATGCTCCAGACGGGCGCAAAGTAAAAGGAACCATCCACTGGGTGAGCGCGCAGCATGCCATCGATGCTGAGGTACGCCTCTTTGACCGTCTCTTCGCCGTCGAGGCTCCCGACGATGTGGAGGAAGGACACTCCTTCTTGGAAAACCTCAACCCCAATAGCCTTAAAGTGGTATCAGCAAAATGCGAACCAGCACTGAGTGAATGGAAAAAGGAAAGTGAAAAATGGAAAGACGGAATCGCTCGCTACCAGTTTGAGCGCATGGGCTATTTCTGCTCCGACCTTGAGAGCACTTCCGACCGGCTGGTCTTCAATCGCACATGTACCCTGAAGGATAGTTGGGCAAAAATTAAATGACACCCACGGAAAAGCGTGAAGGAGCGTCGTGACCGGCATCCATTGCCGTCCCCCCAAAAACAGCCGCATGATGTTAAAACGTAAGATAATTAACGACCCGGTGTATGACGGATTTCTGTCGGTGGATGACCCAGTGCTGCTGAAGGTGATTGAGCATCCTTGGTTTCAGCGTCAGCGGCGTATCAAGCAGTTGGGACTCACCTGCCTCGTCTATCCTGGCGCCATGCACACCCGCTTCAGCCACATGCTCGGCGCACTTAATTTGATGAAGCGCGCATTGGATGTGCTGAAACTGAAAGGTGTGGAAATAACCGATGACGAATGCCGTGGCGCTAAGCTCGCTATCCTGTTGCATGACATTGGACATGGCCCTTTTTCACACACCAGCGAACGGGTGCTCGTGGATGTACCGCACGAGGAGATTACGCTCCTGATGATGCAGCGCATCAACGATGAGATGGGAGGGGCGTTGAATATGGCCATCGACATTTTCTCCAACACATACCACAAGCATTTTCTGCATCAGCTGGTAAGCAGCCAGTTAGATATGGATCGCCTTGACTACCTCGGTCGCGACTCGTTCTTCACTGGCGTGAGTGAGGGCATCGTGGGCACCGACCGTATCATCAGCATGTTGAACGTCCATGATGACGAGTTGGTTATTGACGAAAAGGGTATCTACAGTGTGGAGAAATTCATTATCAGTCGCCGCCTGATGTACTGGCAGGTGTACATGCACAAGACCGTTATCGCCGCTGATCAGCTATTGTTGAATATTCTCCGTCGTGCTCGTGAACTCGACTCGACGGTCTTTCACTTCGATCCTTTGGCGCCCGACTTCCTCGACCGCTTTGCTGAAGTGGACGACGACGACATTATGGTGGCTGTGAAGCATTGGCAGCAATCTGACGACGAGATATTAGGTACTTTATGTAAGAATATGGTCAACCGTCGGCTGCCTGCCATACAATTCAGCAACTCGCCGTTTCTAGATGTCTGTCCAACTTATTATGAGGGAACGGGCAAACTCGCCAACCGTAGCTATGACTTCAACGACCAAGAGATAAAGGTGCTCTACAAGGATGGATGTTGTCTCCCCATCAGCGAAGCCAGTGATCAGCTAGATCGTCATTTCCTCGAGAAGCAGGTGACCAAATACTTCCATTATTACCCTAAAAAATAATTCAAGGTATATCTATTAATTTATGAACGTCCATTTTATTGCCATCGGAGGCTCTGCGATGCATAACCTCGCTATTGCCCTCTGCCAAAAGGGTATCACCGTCACTGGAAGCGACGACGAAATTTTTGACCCCGCTCGCTCACGACTGGCTAAATATGGCCTTCTTCCTGACAAAGAAGGATGGCATCCAGAGCGTATTTCAACAAAACTTGATGCCGTGGTTTTGGGTATGCATGCGCGACAAGACAACCCCGAGTTGCTAAAGGCACAGGAACTGGGTATCAAGATTTATAGCTACCCGGAATATCTTTATGAGCAGTCTAAGGACAAGGTACGCATTGTGGTGGGTGGCTCGCACGGCAAGACAACGACCACGGCTATGATATTGCATGTGCTACAACACTGCGGCATTGATGCCGACTTTATGGTGGGAGCGCAACTTAAGGGTTTCGACGTAATGGTGCGTTTGAGCGAAAAAGCACGCGTGATGGTCATTGAGGGCGACGAATACCTTACATCGCCCATAGACAGACGTCCTAAGTTCCATCTTTACCACCCCAATGTGGCTATCATCACCGGCATCGAGTGGGATCACGTCAACGTTTTTCCTACATTCGATATCTATAGAGAACAATTTTCCAAGTTTGTGGATCTGATTGAGCCTCAGGGTACACTCATATATTGCGGCGAGGACGAGGAGGTAAAACGTGTAGTCGATGGCAACCATAGAGATGATATTACGAAATGTGAATACCGTTGCCCAAAGCATGTGGTGGAAAAGAGCATCACGTACATTTCCAATCCTAGGACACCGCTGAAAATTTTCGGTCACCACAATTTGCTCAACCTTACAGCTGCCCGTTTGGCTTGCCGTCAGGTGGGCGTTAGTGATGAACAGTTTAATGCCGCAATCCAAACCTTTGAAGGAGCAGCAAAGCGATTGGAATTAGTGAAGGCTAACGAGACCTGCGCAGTCTATAAGGATTTTGCGCATGCCCCATCCAAATTGCGTGCCACTGTCCACGCTGTGCGAGAGCAGTACCCTCAGCGGAAACTAGTAGCCTGCATGGAACTGCACACGTTCAGCTCGTTGACACAGGATTTTTTGCAGCACTACCGCGGAACGATGGACGAAGCCGATGTGCGTTTTGTCTACTATAGCCACCACGCCCTACAGCTCAAGAAACTTCCACCACTAGATTCTATGGCTGTGTGCGAGGCTTTTGGTGGTCAGGTAAAAGTGTTCACAGACAGCGCTGAGATGGTGAAAGAGATAAAAACCATGCAGTGGCATGATGCCAACCTGCTCATGATGAGTAGCGGAAATTTCGACGGCATTGACTTTGCTGCCCTCGCCGAAGAAATCCTGTGATCAATCCCCAATCCCATAGTCCGCAAAAAGTTGTTCTTCTTATTTAAAAGTGTAGAAAAAATTTGCGGGAAATAAAAAAAGTTGTACTTTTGCAGCGGAAAGAGAGAGGTCGAAAACCTCTCTTTTTGTTAGTTATGATAGAGAAAATCAAAATATTAGAGCTTGTTAATGGTGCTCTCGAAGGGTCTGATAAGTACCTCGTTAACCTGAAAATCACGCCAGATAACCGAATCTTTGTCGATATCGATGGCGATAATGGTGTCACCATCGACGATTGCATAGCATTGAGTCGTGCTGTGGAGAGTCAGTTGGATCGTGATGAAGAGGATTTTGAACTCAATGTTGGATCGGCCGGAGCTGACCAACCGCTAAAAATGAAACGTCAGTACCGTCGCCATCTGGGACGCACCCTTGAGGTGACACTTTTGGACGGCAAGGTGGTAGAAGGTCGCTTGGAGGATGTATCAGACGACGGCATAGTGTTACGCACAAAAGGCACCAAACGTCAGCCTCCGGAGACGCTACACCTCAAAGACGTAGAGATTAAGAGTGCACGAGTGGTGATAGAGTTCTGAGAACAGATCGAACAATAACGAAGCATAATATAAGAAATAATAAAAACAATATACACAGTATCATTATGAAGACGTTAGATCTTAGTGGTTCTTTTCAGGAATTCAAGGAGTTTAAAAATATCGATCGCGAGACGCTGATGCGTATCCTCGAGGAAGTGTTCCGTGCTGCCTTGGCCAAACGCTACGGCTCGGAGGATAACTTCGATATTATCGTGAATATCGATAAGGGCGACTTGGAAATCTTCCGCAACCGTACTATCGTAGATGACGGTAAGGTGGAGGACGAGAACCGAGAGATTGCTATTAGCGATGCCCTCAAGATTGAGGATGACTTCGAGGTGGGCGAGGAACTGTCGGAGCCTATCTTGATGAGCGACTTTGGCCGCCGCGAAATACTTACGATCCGCCAAAATCTGGTGAGCAAGATTCAAGATTACGAGAAGAGCCTCATTTTCCAAAAATACAAGGAGAAGGTCGGTGAGGTGATTGTGGGCGAAGTCTACCAACCTTGGAACAAGGAGGTACTCATCCTCGACGACGAGAAGATAGAATTAGTGCTGCCCAAGAGCGAGCAAATACCCAGTGACCACTTCCGCAAGGGCGACACCGTGCGTGCCGTGGTGCTGAAGGTGGAAATGAAAAATAATAATCCCAGCATTATCCTCAGCCGCACAAGTCCCATTTTCCTGGAACGTCTGCTCGAAGCCGAGGTACCTGAAATTTACGACGGCCTTATCACAATCCGTAATATCGTTCGTCAGCCCGGCGAACGAGCCAAAGTGGCGGTGGAGAGTTACGACGACCGCATCGACCCCGTCGGAAGTTGTGTGGGCGTGAAAGGTGCCCGCATCCACGGTATCGTACGCGAGCTACGTAACGAGAATATCGATGTCATTAACTACACATCGCGTGTTGATCTACTGATACAACGCGCCCTGTCACCGGCCAAGATCAGCAGCATCAAAATCAACGAAGAGGAGAAAAAAGCCGAAGTGTTCATGCAACCCGATCAGGTGAGCTTGGCCATCGGTAAAGGCGGCTACAACATCAAGTTGGCATCCAAACTGGTGGGGTATGAAATCGAGGTGTATCGCGACAGCGATGAGGATTACGACGATGTGGCCTTGATGGAATTCAACGACGAGATCGACCAGTGGATCATTGACGAACTCATAAAAATAGGCTGCGATACCGCCAAGAGCGTACTCAACCTGCCAAAGGATGAACTGATGACGCGCACCGACCTCGAGGAGGAAACCATCGATCATGTGCTCAAAGTGCTCCAATCCGAATTTGAATAATAAAGACGATGACGCCGCAATCGGCCTCACACTCCATTACTCTACACTCCCTCATACCTCTAATATCAAAAACGAAGAACGAAGATTATGGCAAGTTTCAGACTGACAAAAGTGGCAAAGGATTTCAATGTGGGTATACAAACTCTCGTCGAATACCTTGCTAAAAAGGGTCATCAGGTGGATGCTAACCCCAATACGAAGATTAGTGAGGAACAGTACGAGCTGTTGTCCACAGCCTTCCAGAGTGAACGAAAAGTGAAGGAAGAGGCCGACAAAATCGAGCTCATGGCTGGCGGCAGCAACCAAGTTGTGGAGGTCGATACTCGCAGAGAGGCACTGGACGAAACGGAGGAAGTAATTATCAAAAATTACACCCAGACGAAGACTCAGAGTCAGCCCGAAGTGGCTCCCGTGGTAAAACCAGTCGAGGCAATCGTACCGGAGACCAAAGTTGAGGAGACACCAGAACCTGTCTCTGATCCAGTAGAAAAAATCGCTCCGATCGAGAAACCTACAGAAAAAATTGAACCAGAAGAGTCTGTTGAGTTTGCTCCGGAAAAGAAGACTTCAAAGGTGGCGGAACAAATCCCCACGGATGTGGAAGAGCAGGGAAGCGATAGCCCATTCAAGGTGGTGGGAAAGGTGGATCTCGCCGCTCTCAACCAGCGCACTCATCCAGACAAACAGAAGCGCAAAAAAGGAGAAAAAGCCTCAGCAACTACAACAGTAGTAGTCCCCGAAACGTTGCCGCAGGTTACTGCAACCTTAGTTACGGAGGAACCTAAGGAAGAAACACCAGCACCCAAGCCCGCACCGGAATTTATACAAACCGAATATCAAAAGCTTGAAGGGCCTAAAGTACTTGACAAGATTGACCTCAGCCAGTTCAGTAAGGACGGCGCCGACACACCAGGAAGCAAACGCAAACGCAAGCACACTAAGAAGGAAGCTGTCAGCGCACAAGAGGTAAAGATGATTGGTGCTGAAGTGGCTAAGAAAGAGAGTAAGGAAAAAGAAAAACAGAAGAAAGATAGCCAGCGCTTAGCTGCCCAGCAGCAACAGAATGTGGGCAAGAAAAAGAAGAAGAAGGACGAGAAGAAACCCGTGGAAATAGACGATAACGAGATCGAAAAACAGATCCGTGACACTTTGGCACGCCTCTCGCCCCTCGGCAAGTCGAAGACCTCCAAGCATAACCGTGAGAAGCGACAGAAGGTGCATGCCCAAATGGAGGAGGAGATGATGCACGAAATGGAGAACCAGAACGTGCTCCAGGTGACCGAATTCGTCACAGCCAACGAGTTGGCGACCATGATGAATGTACCTGTCACCAAGATTATTGCCACCTGCATGAGTGTGGGTATTTTCGTCAGCATAAACCAGCGCCTCGACGCAGAAACCATCAAACTTATCGCCGACGAATTCGGATTCGAGGTGAACTTCGCTTCGGAAGATGTGGTGAATACACTTCATCAGATTGAGGAAGAGGACAAGCCCGAAGACCTCATTACACGCAACCCAATTGTCACCGTTATGGGTCATGTCGACCATGGTAAAACTTCTCTTCTTGACTATATTCGCAAGACCAACGTTATTGCAGGCGAGGCGGGTGGTATCACCCAGCACATCGGCGCCTATGAGGTCCAAACAGCCGATGGCCGCAAGATTACATTCCTTGATACCCCCGGCCACGAAGCCTTCACCGCTATGCGCGCCCGTGGCGCCAAGATGACGGATATCGCTATTATCGTTATCGCTGCCGACGATAAGATTATGCCCCAGACTGTTGAGGCAATCAACCATGCGCAATCGGCAGGTGTGCCTATTGTCTTTGCTATTAATAAGATTGATAAGCCAGGTGCCGACCCCGATCGTATTAAGACCGAGTTGGCCAACATGAACCTCCTCGTCGAGGAGTGGGGCGGTAAGTACCAGAGCCAGGATATCAGTGCTAAGAAGGGCATCAACGTTGAAGAACTGCTCGAGAAGGTCATCCTTCAGGCCGATATTATGGAACTCAAGGGCAACCCCAACAAGCGCGCCAAGGGTACCGTTATTGAAAGCACTCTCGACAAGGGGCGTGGATATGTCGCCAAGATTCTTGTCGAAGATGGCACCATCCGTAAAGGTGACCCCATCGTCGCCGGTGCCGTGGCCGGTCGCGTCCGTGCTATGTACAACGAACGTAACCAAGAAGTTTTAACTGCCGGTCCCTCGCAGCCTGTGCTGTTGCTTGGCCTCACAGGCGCATGCCAGGCAGGCGATACCTTCAACGTTATGGAGAACGAGAAAGAGGCTAAGGATATCGCCGCAAAACGTACTCAGCTGCAGCGCGAACAAGGCATCCGCACCCAGACACACCTCACCCTCGAAGAGATCGGACGCCGCCGCGCTCTCGGCAACTTCAAAGAACTCAATATCATTGTGAAGGGTGATGTCGACGGCTCTGTCGAGGCTCTTAGTGACTCACTCATTAAACTGGGTAACGAAGAAGTGCAGGTCAACGTCATCCACAAGGCTGTGGGACAGATCTCTGAAAATGACGTCATGCTGGCTATGACTGCCGACGCTATCATCATTGGTTTCCAGGTACGTCCCAGTGTGGGCGCCCGCAAAATGGCTGAAACCGAACACATCGATATCCGACTCTATAGCATCATCTACGACGCCATTAATGAACTAAAAGATGCTATCGAGGGTATGCTCGCACCAGAAACGCAGGAGAAGATTGTCGCCAACCTTGAGATACGTGAAACATTCAAGATCTCTAAAGTCGGTACCATCGCTGGTTGTATGTGCCTAGACGGCAAGATCAACCGCCAGAGCAACATCCGTATTATCCGCGACGGTATCGTGGTATACACCGGACGCCTAGCATCTCTCAAACGTTTCAAGGACGATGTTAAGGAGGTCGTCAGTGGCCAGGACTGCGGTCTCAATATTGAGAACTATAACGACATCAAGGTCGGCGACATTGTCGAGGCCTATGAGGTGATAGAAATCAAACGTAAACTTTAATAAGATTGACACTAATGTTTCTATGCGGCCCCACCTTTGGCGGGGCCGCATTATTAACAGTTAGTGTTCAAAACTTTATATCTCATTTATTGCGCAACAGAGAAATAGTGCGTAATTTTGCAACATCGATTTTGAGTATAGGTACACCTAGTGTTCAATAGGGAATCGTGTGAAAATCACGAGCTGACGCGCAACTGTAAGTGTCGCAGTGGAGATGTCAAAATGCCATTGGCCGCCGGAATAGGTGGCTGAGAAGGCGATATCAAGGACATAAGCCAGGAGACCTGCCTATACAAAAACAAGAGAGAATAGCTTCGCGAATAAAAGCAATAAAATCAATGGATAACAACACTCTTACTATCACCAAACGCGACGGTCGTGCCGTGCCGTTTTCGCTCGATAAGATTATGAACGCCATCGTCAAGGCGTTTAATGCAGTGCATGCGCCTGTTGACCTCGGCTGTATTTCTAACATCCTTTCACATCTCGACATCCACAATGGCATCACCGTCGAGGAAATCCAAAATCAGGTTGAGGTGGCACTTATGCAGGAGAAGTACTACCCAGTGGCAAAAGCATTCATGCTCTATCGCCAGCAACATACCGAGGATCGCGAGACGATGGATAAATTACATTTCTTGGCAGACTATGTCGAGGCGGCCAATGCCGCTACGGGTAGCAAGTATGATGCCAACGCCAATGTAGAACACAAAAACATCGCTACCCTCATCGGCGAGTTGCCAAAGTCGGGTTTCATTCGTCTCAACCGCCGTTTGCTCACCGACCGCATCAAGAAAATGTATGGCAAGGAAATGGCCGACCGCTATATCGATCTGCTTACACATCACTTCATATATAAAAATGATGAGACCTCGCTGGCTAACTATTGTGCCTCTATTACAATGTACCCATGGCTTCTGGGAGGCACCACCAGCATCGGAGGCAATAGTACGGCACCCACCAACCTTAAGAGTTTCTGCGGCGGTTTCATCAACATGGTCTTTATGGTGAGCTCCATGCTCAGCGGAGCTTGCGCAACGCCAGAATTTCTGATGTACCTTAACTACTTCATCCAGAAAGACTACGGCAAGGAATACTGGAAAGAACCCGACAAGGTCGTTGACCTCAGCTTGCGGCAGAAGACTATGGACAAGGTGATCACCGACTGCTTCGAACAAATCGTATATAGCTTGAACCAGCCCACAGGTGCTCGCAACTATCAGGCTGTATTCTGGAACGTCGCCTACTATGATGAACCCTACTTCCGTTCGCTCTTCGGAGAATTCCGCTTCCCTGACGGGAGCGAACCTGATTGGGATGGACTAAAATGGTTGCAGAAACGTTTCATGCGTTGGTTCAATGCAGAGCGTACAAAAGCTGTTCTTACCTTCCCCGTCGAGACGATGGCGTTGCTCTACAATAAGGATGGCCATTTTGTCGATCAGGAAATGGCCCAATTCACGGCGGAAATGTATGCCGAAGGTCATTCCTTCTTCACCTATATCAGCGATAATGCCGACTCCCTGTCTAGTTGCTGCCGTCTGCGCAACGAGATTACTGACAACGGATTTAGTTACACCCTCGGCGCCGGCGGCGTGAGCACGGGTAGCAAGAGCGTTCTTACTATTAACCTCAATCGTTGTATTCAATATGCTGTCAACAACGGTAAGGATTACCGCGAATTCCTTACCGACATTATCGATTTGTGCCACAAAGTACAGCTCGCCTATAACGAAAACCTCAAGGACCTCCAAGCTCACGGAATGCTGCCTCTCTTTGATGCAGGATATATTAACATGAGCCGTCAATATCTCACCATCGGTGTTAACGGACTTGTTGAAGCGGCTGAATTTATGGGTATCTCTATTTCGGACAACCCACAGTACCGCGAATTTGTGCAGACAGTTCTCGGTCTCGTGGAAGCAAAGAATAAAGAATATCGCACCAAAGACGTAATGTTCAATTGCGAGATGATACCCGCAGAAAATGTGGGCGTAAAACATGCCAAATGGGATCGTGAAGACGGCTATTTCGTCCCGCGCGACTGCTATAATAGTTACTTCTATATTGTAGAGGACACCTCAATCACAGTACTCGACAAGTTCCGTTTGCATGGTGCACCATATATAGAACACCTCACCGGTGGGTCCGCTCTGCACTGCAACCTCGAAGAACACCTTTCGCAGCAACAATATATGCAACTGCTCGAAGTGGCCGCAAAAGAAGGCTGTAACTATTTCACCTTTAACATCCCCAACACGATTTGCAACGACTGCGGCCACATTGACAAACGCTACCTTAAAGAGTGCCCCCACTGCCATTCAAAGAACGTTGACTATATGACACGCATCATTGGATACCTCAAGCGTGTTTCCAACTTCAGCCAACCGCGTCAGCAGGAAGCAGCACGCCGATACTACGCCAACGTCGAAAAATAAAAAAAATAAGTGTTCGTGCTGAAGTACGTTGACACCGATATCGTCTTTCAGGAATTGCCCGATGAGGTAACTCTGGCCGTCAATCTCTCTGGCTGTCCTTGCCGATGCCCAGGGTGCCACTCCAAGCATCTTTGGGAGGATGGAGGAAGGCCTTTTGATGAAGCGGCAGTGGAACAAATGCTTTCGCAACATGGAGATGAAATATCTTGTATCTCTATCATGGGCGGAGATGCCGAACCACATGAGGTAAACCTTATCGCAGCATCACTGCGCAAGCATCACCCAAATCTCCATATTGCCTGGTGGAGTGGACGTACATTGCTCTCTTCTGATGTGAATCCGGATAATTTTGACTATATAAAACTGGGACCCTATCTACGTCACCTCGGACCTCTGCGAAGTCCCACCACCAATCAACGTCTCTATCATGTCGAAGGCGGCAAGCTCCGTGATATCACAAGCTACTTCCAACGACGTTCATTGACATCAGCGTGAAACATCGTCTAACAGTCGGGGACACAGTCTCCGACTATTTTTTAATGGTATTTTTTTCCTTCAAAACTCACGAAATCAATATTTAACCCCAATTAACAATCCATAAATCATTGATATCCAGAAATTCTATTGGGGTCTATCCAAGACCGCTCCCAGTCCGCTCCCAGTCCGTTCCCAGTATGCTGGCTGCATGTCGCATCACCCGAACCCGAAAACGCAACCTGTCCGACATTGATTTTCATAAAACGCTGACCAAGAGCATTGTTTAAACATGACAACAAATCTAATATATTGATACTCACCAATATAACACACCCTCGCTTTCGAGAGCATAACGAAGTCCGGTAAAAAAACGCGGAAAAAAGCCCATTTTCACCTGATGCGACAAACAACAGGGAGGGGGGCGGGGGAGGGGGAGCAAAAAAAATAGTGCTGGAAAACAGATAGATAAGAAAAAAAGCGAAAAAAAATGAAAAAATATTTTGGTAGAAAGGAAAAAGGTTGTACTTTTGCAGCCGTTTTCCACGAGGAGACGCGAGAACATTGAAACGGATGAGAAGAGAGAGATAGCGTGTGTCG
>CACZRR010000048.1 GCA_902783595.1 uncultured Bacteroidota bacterium | reverse complement strand
TTCAACAGATAGAAAGACCGAGAGAAAGCGCGTTTTCTCTATTCCGCGAATGTGAACTTGGACACTTCACAATGGAATTAAGTCGGAATGAGTCAATGATTTCTCACTTGTATTGTATTCGTATTTTCTACGACATACAAAAACTGAAAAATCATGAAAAAAACACTAAAACTGATGGCTATGCTGCTGTGTGTGGTCAGCCTCGCGTCTCTATCGTCATGCACTAAAGAAAACAATAGCGACGGAAGTAATGACCAAATCATTGGAAAGTGGAAATGTACACATTCTGTTGTAAAAGATTTTGACATTATACAAGAGGACCTAGTTACTCAAACAGATAGTGAGGTTGGAATGATATGGGAATTCAAAACAGGAAATACGGTTATTAGAGATGGAAATTCTGCGTCATACACTATAAGTGGTGATAATATCACTATACTTGGTGGTCTGGTACACGGTAAAATAGTTACTTTGACATCTACAAATCTCACTCTCGATTTAAAAGGACTAAGCTATAGTTATAATGGTGTAACTTATGTAGACTCCTATTATTACGAGTTCTCAAAGATGTAAGGAATTGACGTATCTTCAAAAAATGAGGGCGACCGCAACTGGTCGCCTTTTTTTTTCTGCCGGTCCTTATCTACTCTCGTCTTTTTTGAACTTCAAAAGCTGGTATTCGCCTTGCTCCTCATCGACTCCTTTGAACTCATAAAAGCGGTCGTACATTTCGGCTTCCTTGGTCAGTCTTTCGCTGCGGTGGACCCACACATAGATGTTCCTCCCTATCATGATTTCCTTGCCTAATTCTAAAGGCTTGGATGCTGGCTGTGGCATTGCTTCATTGCTGGCGTAATCCTCTACAAACCGCAACACCTTATCGGGATTATTGCGTTTTAGGTGCTCAAATGCCTTGTAGTCCTTTGAGGTCAGTTTGCAATAATAGTTCACCATCTTTTCGTCCTTGTGACCCGGAAACAGGAGCCCCGCTGAGGGGGGGAGAATCAGCAAGGGCCGAAGGAGGAAAAGGGTCCTTGGTGATTTCGCCATATTTGGTTTCCGTTATCAACTTTTTTTGTGTATCTTTGCCAGGTATTTTTTCCAAGTAAATAATAATAAAACACTGTACTATATGGATTTACCCAAGATTCACTCGATCACGAAGAAGCTTTTGGTTGCCCTTGTGGGTGGCTTTCTGCTGATCTTCCTGCTGTTCCACATGACCGCCAACCTGTTTGTGCTGCGTCACGACGACGGTGCGTGGTATTCGGCCTTCTGCCATTTTATGGGCACGAACTGGATTGTCAAGATTTTTGAGATAGTGCTGCTGGGCGTCTTCGCACTGCACATACTGTTGACGCTGTGGCTTGCCGTGACCAACCGTCTGGCGCGTCCGGTGCGCTACCACGAGAGTCAGCGCAGCAAGACGCACAACTCGTCGAAGCTGATGGTGTGGACCGGCATCCTCATCTTCGCCTGCCTCATCATGCACTTCTGCGACTTCTACTTCGTCAAGATTGGCTGGGTGAAGGGCGAGTACATGGTGAAGACCGAGAAACTGCAGGATGCCGAGATGATGCAGATGATGCAGTTTGCGCAGCAGTACGGCATGACTCCCGAGGAGATGATCAACGAGATAGAGTCGCAGTCGGCGATGAGTGCCGAGGATGTCGACGGTACCGACGAGACGGCAAATTATATTGCCGGATTGCGCGACAAGCTGGCCGTGGTGAACATTGTGGAGAGGGCTTACCGGGAAGACAACTTCAGTGCCGACCGCCAGTGGATACGCCACCTGACCTACGACGAGCGGCAGACGCTGAAGAAGGTGCTGCCGGAAAGCGACCCCGAGCCCGACTTCTACTTTATGGTGAGGGAGAAATTCCAAAGCCTGTACATTGTGGTGATGTACCTGCTGTTCTTCGTTGTGGTGCTGCTGCACCTGCGCCACGCCTTCCCGTCGGTGTTCCAGACCTTGGGTCTGAACAACTACAAGTACAACTGCGCCATCGAGGTGTGCGGCAAGATCTACACCTGGGTCATCTTCCTGGGCTTTGCCATCGTGCCGGTGCTGGTGTACCTGGGTCTTTGATGGAGAGCGGAGAAAACGTTATTAAGAAACAAAAAAAATTGAAATCAGTATGAATCTCGATTCCAAGATACCTGAAGGTCCGTTGAGTGAGAAATGGACCAACTATAAAGCCAGCCAGAAGCTCGTGAACCCCGCCAACAAGCGCAAGCTGGACATCATCGTTGTGGGTACGGGCTTAGCCGGTGCCTCTGCCGCCGCCTCTCTGGGCGCCTTGGGCTTCCATGTGGACATCTTCTGCATACAGGACTCGCCGCGCAGAGCGCACTCCATTGCCGCGCAGGGCGGTATCAATGCTGCCAAGAACTACCAGAATGACGGCGACAGTGTGCTGCGCCTGTTCAAAGACACCATCAAGGGTGGCGATTACCGTGCCCGCGAAGCCAACGTATACCGCTTGGCCGAGGTGAGTGGCGATATCATCGACCAGTGTGTGGCGCAGGGTGTGCCTTTCGCCCGCGACTATAGCGGCTTGCTCGACAACCGTTCCTTCGGTGGTGCGCAGGTGAGTAGAACCTTCTATGCCCGCGGTCAGACGGGACAGCAGCTGCTGCTGGGTGCCTATGGTGCCCTGAGCCGCGAGATAGCCCGTGGCACCGTGAAGCTGCACGAGCGCACGGAGATGATGGACCTCGTGGTTGTTCCCGACAAGGACGGCAAACCGAGAGCCCGCGGTATCATTGTCCGCAACCTTGTCACGGGTGAGTTGGAGCGTTATGCTGCCCATGCCGTGGTGCTCTGCTCGGGTGGTTATGGCAACATCTACTACCTCAGCACCAACGCCATGAACAGCAACGGCTCTGCCGCCTGGGTGTGCCACCGCCGCGGTGCCGCCTTTGCCAATCCCTGCTATGTGCAGATCCACCCCACCTGCATCCCCGTGCACGGCGACTACCAGTCGAAGCTCACGCTGATGAGCGAGAGCCTGCGCAACGACGGACGCATCTGGGTTCCTAAGAAGAAAGAGGACGCCGAAGCCATCCGTCGTGGTGAGAAGGGTCCGCTTGATATCGCCGAGGAGGATCGCGACTACTATTTGGAGCGCCGCTATCCTGCCTTCGGCAATCTGGTGCCTCGCGACGTTGCCTCGCGTGCTGCCAAAGAGCGTTGTGATGCCGGTTACGGCGTAGGTCCCACGGGTCTTGCCGTCTACCTTGACTTTGCCGACGCCATCCAGCGTCTGGGTCGCGACGTGGTGGAGCAGAAATACGGCAACCTGTTCCAGATGTACCAGAAGATTGTCGACGACGATCCGTACCAGGTGCCCATGATGATCTATCCTGCCATCCACTACACCATGGGCGGCTTGTGGGTCGACTACGAGCTGCAGACCACCATACCGGGCTTGTTTGCTGCCGGCGAGGCCAACTTCAGCGACCATGGTGCCAACCGTCTTGGTGCTTCGGCCCTCATGCAGGGTCTGGCCGACGGCTACTTTGTGCTGCCCTACACGCTGCAGAACTACCTTGCCGACCAGATCTACGTTGGAAAGATCAAGGCCGAGGGTCCCGAATTTGATGAAGCCGAAGCCAGTGTGCGTGCCCGCCTCGAAGGGCTGATGGCCATTGGTCAGAACGCCGAGGAGACCCATACCGTGGACCACTACCACAAGGCCTTGGGCCGCATCATGTGGGAATACTGCGGTATGGCCCGTAGCAAAGAGAGCTTAGCCACCGCCCTCCAGAAGGTTGTGGAGCTGGAGGCTGAATTCTACCAGCATGTCTTCATTCCCGGCAAAGCCGCCGACATGAATACCGAGTTGGAGAAAGCCTACCGTTTGGCCGACTACTTCGAGCTGGCGCGCCTGATCATTGCCGACGCCGACCAGAGAGAAGAGAGCTGTGGCGGTCACTTCCGCGTGGAGCATCAGACCGAAGACGGCGAGACGCAGCGCGACGATGATAACTTCATGTTTGTCGCCGCCTGGGAATACCAGGGCCACGACAAACCCGAGGTGATGCACAAAGAAGAGCTCAACTACGAGTACATACAGATTGTGAAACGTAATTACAAATAAAGATGAAATTCACACTACATATCTGGCGTCAGGAGAACGCCCGCGCCAAAGGGCATTTTGAGACCTACGAGATTGACAACATCAGTGCCGAGTGCTCGTTTTTGGAGATGCTTGACCAGCTCAACGAGAAGCTTGTGAGCAACAAGATCGCCCATCCAGTGTGCTTTGACAACGACTGCCGCGAAGGTATCTGCGGTATGTGCGGACTGTATATCAACGGCCGTCCCCACGGCAACGACGATGGCGTGACCACCTGCCAGCTGCATATGCGTCATTTCCATGATGGCGACGAGATCTGGATCGAGCCGTGGCGTGCCAAAGCCTTCCCTGTGATCCGCGACCTTGTTGTGGACCGTACCGCCTTTGACAAGATCATCCAGGCCGGCGGCTATATCAGTGCCACCACGGGTGGTGTGCCCGATGCCAACAGCATCCTCGTTCCCAAGCACAAAGCCGACCAGAGCATGGATGCCGCTGCGTGTATAGGCTGTGGAGCCTGTGTGGCGGCCTGCAAGAATGCCTCCGCCATGCTGTTTGTCAGCGCCAAGGTGAGCCACCTGGCCTTGCTGCCGCAGGGGCAGCCCGAGGCCATGGACCGCGTGAAGAAGATGGTGTGCAAGATGGACGAATTGGGCTTTGGGTCGTGCACCAACACCTACGCTTGCGAGGCCGAGTGCCCGAAGCAGATCAAGCGTCAGAACATCGCCCGCCTGAACCGCCAGTGGATAGGCCAAATGTTCGGCCGCGACCGCAGAGACTAAACAAGTCACTGAAAATCAGCAAGCCGCCAGTGATTTGACGGCTTGCTCTTTTTCACATCATATCACCAAGGATGGTGAGGGGCGTGATTGCAAAAAAGGTAGTAATTTTGCAAACGAAAAAAACGTCTGAGGTTTGACGTTTTACGTTTGACGTTTTAGGTTTGATGAATAAATAAAGATAAAGATATGGAACACGAACATGGACATCACGAACATGAGCACTGCCACAATCATGAGCATTGCCACGAACATGAGCATTGCCACGAACATGGGCATCACGAACACCATGGTCATCATCACCATAGCCATGCTATAGAGAAGCTGTCGACGATCTATATTGTCGCCGTGGTGCTGAATCTGGCCTTTGTTGTGGTAGAGGCCGTTGCGGGCTTTGTGGGCAACAGCTTGGGGCTGCTGAGCGATGCGGGACATAATCTGAGCGATGTGTTCTCGCTGCTGCTGGCCATGGTAGCCCTGAAGCTTGCTTCGAGTCACGCCACCAAGCGGTTTACCTATGGCCGCAGGAAGGCATCGGTGCTCATCTCGTTGCTCAACGCCATCATCCTGCTGGTTGCCGTGGGCGGTATCATTGTGGAGAGTATAGACAAATTCTTCCATCCCGCCGCTGTTGACGGCACGCTGATTGTGTGGACCGCCACGGTTGGTATCGTCATCAATGGCGTGACCGCCTGGGTGTTGAGTCGGCAGAACCAACACGACATCAATACGCGAGGGGCTTTTCTTCACATGTTGGCCGACACGCTGGTGAGCGTTGGTGTGGTGGTGTCGGGCGTGGTGATCAAGTACACCGGCTGGACGGTGGTGGATCCCATCATAGGGTTGGTCATTGCCGTGGTCATCTTGGTGAGCACCTGGGAGCTGCTGAGCGAGAGTCTGCGCATGAGCACGGACGCTGTTCCCGAGGGTTACGACGTTGACGACATCAACCTACGTCTGAGTGCCTTGGAGGGCGTGCAGGGGGTGCACCATCTTCATATCTGGGCCATCTCCACTACCGAGACGGCGCTGACCTGCCATATAGTCATTGCCGATGCGGGTCTTCTTGACGAGGTCACGGACCGTGCCAAAGAACTGCTTGACAGTATAGGCATACACCACAGCACCCTTGAGTTGGAGACCCACAGCAGCCACTGCCACGAGCATGAGTGCTGCTGAGGAGGGGTGCGGTTGCGACAGTTAGCGCTGTGGCTTAATCACGAGGCTGGCGAGGGTGAGGCCGAAGGTGGCTGTGACGGGCATCATGGTGCCCTTGGGCAGAGATGTGTCGATACGCTCTGGCGACCAAACACATTTGAACTTCTTCTGAGGGAAGCGCCCTGTGCGGCGCATGCGCTTGCGCAGCGTTGCCGCGAGGGGGCATCCGTCGACCTTCCAGAACTCGGAGACGCGGACCTGCAGGGGGTCGAGCTTGCGTGCGGCCCCCATGGAGGAGAGTAGCGTGGGATGCTGGTAGCTGGTAGTGGACAGTATCAGATCGAGCTTGTCGGCGACGCTGTCGATAGCGTCGATCACATAGTCATAGTCCTCGAGAAGGAAGCTGGCGGCGCTCTCGGCGGAGAAACGCTCCTGGCGTGCTATGATGTTGGCCTGGGGGTTGATGTCGAGAAAGCGTTCGCGCAGCACCTGGACCTTGGGGCTGCCGATGGAGGAGTGCAGTGCCGGCAGTTGGCGGTTGATATTGGTGGGATCCACCACATCGGAGTCGACAAGCGTGAGGTGCTGCACGCCGCTGCGCACGAGTGCTTCGGCGCACCAGCTGCCCACGCCCCCGAGGCCGAAGATGATTACCTTCAGGGTGTTTAAGCGGGTCATTCCCTCCTCCCCTATCAGCGCCTCGGAACGGCAGAGAAAAGACTCCTTGTTTTCCATGATGAGAAATGCGGTTTAGGGGGGAACGAGGAACGGGGTGATATATTGTATTGTGATGTGCCGCCCCTGACGGGGCAAAAAAGGCGGCGAGATGGGAGCGGACTGGGAGCGGACTGGGAGCGGACTGGGAGCGGACTGGGAGAGACCCTATTGGGGAGATTGAGAATCAGCGGGTTACTGATTGTTAATTTTTGTGAAAAACTGTTAATGAATCCTAAAACAGGATATTCTGGAGGGGGGGGCATATTTTTTTGTAACGGTGATTTCTATGTTATTGTTAAACGAAACAAAGGGTAGAAAAAGGAGATTTTGGGCGTGGGGATAAAAATTTTTTATTATATTTGCAGATTAAATACAGACGAAAAAAGAAGCAGGTAGATGAAGAAACTATTTGTATTTATGGCATTTGCGATGATGGTAGGTGCTGGCGTTGCCGGTGCCCAAGAGGGGAATATCACGTTGGAGGACATTTGGACCCGTCGTACCTTTTCTGCCAAGGGTGTGTATGGCATACGTTCCATGGCCGATGGCGAGCACTACTGCACCATGAGTCGGGAGGGCATCGCCCAGTATCGCTATGCCAGTGGTGAGAAAGTGCGAGACCTCTGTCTCTTTGTCTCCACGGAGCAGGCCTTGCCCAGTTTTGAGAGTTATGTGCTGAGCGATGACGAGAGCCTCATCCTCTTGAGCAGTGGCTTTGAGCCCTTGTACAGGCACAGTGGTGTGAGTGACTACTGGCTTTACAACATCAAAGACAAGACCTACACCCTCCTCACCCGCAACGGCAAGCAGCGTCTCACCACCTTGAGTCCTGACGGCACCAAGACGGCCTTTGTGCGTGACAACAACCTCTACTGGATGGACCTTGCCACCCTTGAGGAGCACCAGATCACGGCTGACGGCCAGGTGGGTTCCATCATCAACGGCACCACCGACTGGGTGTATGAGGAGGAGTTTGCCATCACGCGCGGTTTCCAGTGGAGTCCGGACAGCAAGATGATTGCCTACCTGCGTTTTGACGAGAGTGGTGTGAGAGAGTACAACATGCAGATGTGGGGAGAGGGCGATGTGACGGGGAATTCCGTGCCGTCGAGCCGCCTCTACCCTGCCGACTACCGATACAAATATCCGAAGGCTGGCGAAGACAACAGCCAGGTGAGCCTGCACATCTACAGTGTGGCGCGCGGCGAGGAACTCTTTCTGCCGTCGCTTGCCGCCATGGGTCGTAGCGGAGCGGAGTGGGAGTACCTGCCGCGTTTTCAGTGGGCCGGATCCGATGGTGTGTTGGCCTTCATGCGCATGAACCGGTTGCAGAACCACCTGCAGATTGTCAGTGTGTCCACCGCCGACGGCAGCCAGTCCACCATTCTCTATGAGGAGGAGGATGCCGCCTATGTTGAGGTGCCGGACACGTGGCAGTTCATCACCCTGGGTCGCGGCAAGAAAGCGTTGACCTTCATGCTCCTCACCAGTGAGCGCAGCGGTTACCGCCATGCCTACCTCTACGACCTGCATGGCAGCCTCGTCAGCCAGATTACCTCGGGTGACTATGAGATCTGCGAAGTGGCCGGTGTCGACACCAAGGGGCGCCGCTTGTACTACACCTCGCGCGAGGATGGCGCCATCAACAAGAGCCTCTATGTTGTGGGGCTTGATGGCAAGAAGAAGCGTTGCCTCAACTACACGTGGAATGATAACGGAGTCCTTCCGCTCCGCGTTGCCAAACCCTTTGGCATGGACGACGTGATGTTCAAGCTGGGTCCCTATATCTTGGGCAACTACAGTGCCGCCTTCTCTGCCGGCTGCAAGTACTACATCTGCACCTACAGCAATGCCAATACCGCCCCCATCTACACCCTGCACAACGCCAGTGGCAAGACCCTCAAGGTGCTTGAGGACAATGCGGCGTTGCAGCAGAAGATGGCCGACTACGGAACGGGCAGGAAACAATTTGGCACCTTCACCACCGGCCAAGGCACCAAGCTCAACTGCTACATGATCACCCCGAAGCACTTCGACAAGAGCAAGCGTCATCCCGTGTTGATCTACGTCTATGGCGGTCCCGGCAACCAGCAGGTCAGCAATAGCTACGGCTACTCGGACTACTACTGGTACCACATGCTTGCGGAGAAAGGCTATGTGGTGATGTGCTTTGACGGTCGCGGTACCGGTGGCCGCGGTGCCGGCTTCAAGAAGCAGACCTACGAAGACATGGGACACCGGGAGAGTGAAGACGCCATCGAGGCGGCCCGCTGGCTGGGTCAGCAGAGCTGGGTCGACAAAGACCGCATAGGCATCTGGGGCTGGAGTTTCGGCGGTTATCTGAGCACCCTGAGTCTGCTCAAAGGCAACGACGTCTTCAAGAGTGCCATCGCCGTAGCCCCTGTGATGAGCTGGCGATACTACGACAACATCTACACCGAGCGTTTTCTTGGTTTGCCCAAGGACAACCCTGACGGCTACGACGACAACTCGCCCTTGAATTTCGCCGACCAGCTGAAGGGCAACTACCTGCTCATCCACGGCACCGGTGACGACAACGTGCACTTCCAGAATAGTGCCGAGATGGTTGAGCGGTTGGAGAACGCCGGCAAACAGTTTGAGTTCCGCATCTACCCCAACAAGAACCACAGCATCTACGATGCCACGGGGAACACACGGTTGAACCTCTACCAATTGATGACGGACTTCATTGAGAGAAAACTTTGAAGTTAAAAGTTAAGAGTTAAAAGCTAAGAGTTAAAATATGAAAAGACTATTCTTTTTAGGTATAATGGTCATCCTGGGCCTTGCTGGTGGCGTGGCGTACGGACAGTTTAGCGACTATGGCGTGCGAGCCTCGCTCGGTTTGGCCACCACTGCCGACGACCTGGGCACCAAGGCGCCCATTCTGGGTGTCACGATTGGCGGCTATGTCAACTACACCTTTGAGAGCAGCGAGAACGTCATGGCCGATGTGTTCTACCTGCAGAGCGGTCTGAACCTCACCCGCCGCGGCAGCAGCTTTGAAGAGAACTACGAGAGTGCCTCCATCCTGCCCATCCGCACGGGTCACCAGCACATCTACTACCTTCAGTTGCCCATCCTTGCCTGCTTCCATTTCGAGTTGCCCATCCGTCAGCGCGGACATGTTGTAGGCTTCTTTTTGGGACCTGCTCTCAACCTGGGTCTATTTGGCTCGTGGCACGAGCGCATTGTCACCCCTGGTTACGGCAGCGACCATAGCGTCAACTACGACGAGAAAGGCAACCTTTTCGACCACGCCAAGCGTTTTGACCTCAGTGCCCTGTTGGGTGTCACCTACGAATACCGTGACTTTGTCTTCTCGCTCTATAGTGACATAGGCTTTTTTGCCACCACAGAGAATGACGATATCATGAGCCTTATAGCCAATGCCAACGCCGTTGCTGCCGGCAACAGTGCCGGTGAGGTGCGCAAGGTGCCTGGTGGCCACAATGCCGCCTACCTGCTCTCCGTCAGCTACCGCCTGGGGAGCTTCTAGTTTGATGTTTGACGTTTGACGTTTGATGTTTGACGTTTGACGTTTGAAGTTTTACGTTTGATGTTTTACGTTTTACGTTTGGGGTTGAAGGATAGAGCTAAGAGTTAAAAGTTAAAAGTTAAGAGATAAAAGTGATGGTCAGAGTACGTTTTGCCCCCAGTCCTACGGGGCCTCTCCACATAGGCGGTGTGCGTACCGCCCTTTACAACTACCTTTTTGCGCGTCAGAATGGCGGCAAAATGATTCTACGCATTGAAGACACCGACCAAGGGCGCTTTGTGCCCGGTGCCGAACAATACATTGTCGAAGCCCTGCAGTGGCTGGGCATAGGATTTGACGAGGGCGTGCATATCGGCGGTCCCTACGGTCCCTACCGACAGAGCGACCGCAAGCCCATGTACCGCCAGTATGCCGAGCAGCTGATCCGTGACGGATGGGCCTACTATGCCTTTGACAAGCCCGAAGCCCTCGAGGCCAAGCGCAAGGAGTATGAGGCCGAGAAGAAGACTTTTCAGTACGACTGCAACACCCGCGGCGAGATGGAGAACAGCCTCTCGCTGGGCATGGAAGAGGCCGAGCGCCGCATTGCCGCCGGCGAGCCGTATGTGGTGCGCTTCAAGTTCCCCGACAATATCGACATCACGGTACACGACATGATCCGTGGCGACGTCACCATGAACTCGCGCCTGTTGGATGACAAGGTGCTCTTCAAGAGCGACGGCATGCCGACCTACCATTTGGCCAACATTGTTGACGACCACACCATGGAGATCACCCATGTGATTCGCGGTGAGGAGTGGCTGCCCTCGGCTCCGCTGCATGTGATGCTCTACAAAGCCTTTGGTTGGCAGGCTCCGGGATTTGCCCATCTGCCCCTGCTGTTGAAGCCAGAAGGCAACGGCAAGTTGAGCAAACGAGATGGTGACCGATTGGGATTTCCCGTCTTCCCGCTGGAGTGGCACGACCCGAAGAGCGGCGAGATCAGCAGTGGCTACCGTGAGCAGGGATACCTGCCGCAGGCGGTGGTGAACATGCTTGCCCTGATGGGGTGGAATCCCGGCACCGAGCAGGAAATCATGAGCATGGACGAATTGATCAAGCTGTTCAACATCGGCCATATCAGCAAGAACGGAGCCAAATTCAACCTCGACAAAGCCAAATGGTTCCAGCACGAATACTTCCAGATGCTCAGCGACGAGGAGGTGGCTGCGATGCTGGAAGAGGAAAGTGGAAAGAGAAACGTGGAAAGTGGGAAATTCCCACACGAATACTATGTCAAGGTAGCCGGAATGATGAAGGAGCGCATCACCTTCCCCAAGGAGTTGTGGGGCACCTGCTGCTACTTCTTTGAGGCGCCGACGGAATATAACGAGAAGGACGTTGCCAAACGCTGGACCGAGGATATGCACATCCATATGCAGAAAGTCATTGACATCCTGAACACCGTACCCTTCGAACACGACGCCATCCACAAAGCGCTGCTTGACGACTATATTGCCGCCAACGGTCTGAACACCGGCAAGGTGATGAACTCGCTGCGCATTGCCGTAGTGGGGCGCACTGTAGGTCCCGACATGATCACCCTCATCCTCACCATCGGCAAAGAAGAAACCATACGCCGGGTGCAGAGAGCCATTGAGAAGTTAAGAGTTAAAAATTAAAAGTTAAGAGTAAAAAAAGATGGAAAGTAACAAACTTAACAAGATTTTGATTGTCTGCAACGCTGTGTTGCTGATAGGCCTTGTAGGCATATACATCCTTCATTTCACCAGTGCTCCCAAGAGTAAAGTCAACATTGAAGCCACAGAGCCTCTGCAGAAGGATGGTGGACTTACCATCGCCTATGTGGATACCGACACATTGTTGGCCAACTATGAATATGCCAAAGATTTGGAGAAAGAACTTCTGGAGTACAAAAATCAGCAGGAGGCATACGGCAAGCAGCAGATGACCCAGTTCCAAAACGACTACCAGAACTACCTGAAGAATGGCTCCACCATGACCCTCAGCCAGCAGCAAGCCAAAGAAGCCGAGCTCAAACAGCGTGCCGAGCGTATGGCCACCTTGGAGCAGGAACTTGCCGCCAAAGTGATGGAGCGTCAGATCAACGAAAACACCAAGTTGCTCAATGCCATCTTCGCTTTTGTGCGCGAATACAACACTGCCAACCAGAAATTCGACATCATCATGAGGAAAACCTTTGAGAATTCCCCCTCACTGTATCTTAATCCCGGTATGGATATCACGCGAGAGATCCTTGACGGTCTCAACGAAGAGTATCGCGCCGTCAAAGGGAAGTGATGTGTGCCAGCTGCAAGAAAGTCTTGCGGCGCAGAAGGTAGTATTCCACCAACAGTTTACCGCGGTAGACACAGGGCACCTCGACAGGAGGTACGGTGTTGCCGCGTTTTTCGGTTAGTGCGGTGCGGCGGCGGCGGAATTCGGCATGGGCTCTCCATACCGCCCTGAGTTCGTCGGCATGTCCGCCGCAAAGGAACTTGATGGCAGCAACAGCGTCGAGCAGCATACGCAACGCGATGACACGGTTGCGACGTGACGACGGAAGGTTTTTGTAAAGCATCGAGAGGTTGTTGCGGAAATTGAGTTCTGTCTTGAACGGGTTGCTCTTGGGCAGTGTGCCACCACCCACATGGTATATCACCGAGCGAGGGCAGTAGCGCACACGCCATCCTGCGTTGTGCACGCGCCAGCAGAAATCAATCTCCTCCATATGGGCGAAGAAATCGTCGTCGAGCCCGCCGAGGTCCTTCCACACTTTGGAGCGCACGAAGAGGGCAGCTCCGGAGGCCCAGAAGATATCACATTCGTCGTCGTACTGTCCGTGGTCACGTTCCATCGTATCGAAGATCCGTCCCCGACAGAATGGGTAACCATAACTGTCGATATAGCCACCGGCAGCCCCCGCATACTCGAACGTATCGCGTTGGTCGTACATGAGCATCTTGGGCTGAGCCACTGCCACGTTTTCCTCCCGTTCCATCATGTTGATGACTGGTTGTATCCAGTGTGGAGAAGGTTCCACATCGCTATTCAAAAGCACATAATAATCGGCCTCCACCTGTGCCAGAGCGCGGTTGTAGCCCGTTGTGAAGCCATAGTTGCGGTCGAGAGGGATGAGACGCACGTCCGGGTAGTTCTCGCGCATGAACTGCTGGCTACCATCTGTTGATCCGTTATCCGCCACCACCACCTCGCTCGTCATCTCAAGAGGGGTCTCATGAGGTTCCTGCCAGCCTTTCTCGTTTCCTTGGTCCAGTAATGAGTGGCGCAGTACGGAAGGCAGAAAGCGTTCGAGCATTGCACGTCCGTTCCAGTTTAATATAACGACGGCTACTTTGATCATGTGGTGGTGGTGTTTTACGTTTGACGTTTGGCGTTTTACGTTTTACGTTTGACGTTTGAGGTTTTACGTTTGACGTTTGGCGTTTGACGTTTTAGGTTTTACGTTTGGCGATGGGAAAGATTTGCTGGGGGAGGCTTAATGATTTCTTTTATGCTTCCATCTGCGGTGGCTCCAGAGCCAGTATTCCGGTTGATTGGTGATGTCGACTTCCAGTTGGTGTGCGTAGCGCTCCACAATGGTGTATTGAGGCACTTCCTGAGGGTTTTCGCACAGCAGCGAGAATGTCACCTCATAGTAGCCACGCCTCACCTTATCGACACGGTAGTAGAGCACCGGCAGGTTGTATTTTCTGGCGAAATATTCAGCGCCGTAGATGAACGGGGTGTCCTGGTTGAGAAATTGTGTCCAGTAGCATTTGTGGATATCAGATGGCGACTGGTCGCTGAGCATCATGAGTGCGCAAGGTACGCCATGGTGCACATAGTATTCCACCTCACGTCTGACGGTATCGGCATAGACGACCTGCGTCCCATATCGAGTGCGACGGCGGTACACCCATGGCTCCAGGAGACGGTTGCTGAGTCGCTTGCCTACACCTATTCCGTGTGCCATAAGGTGGTGGTCGAGGGTGGTGATCATGTATTCCCAATCGTTATAGTGGGCGGACATCAGCACCACAGAGCGTCCCTGTTGATAATATGCGTTGGGTACGTCGGGGTTCACCACCCTGTATCGACGCATAATCCATCGCAGGGGCATCACCAGGTTCAACAATCCCTCTACAAAGATGTCGCAGAGATGGTGATAGAAGAGGCGTTCTATCGTCCTACGTTCTTCCTCGTTTTTATTCGGAAAGGAGTGGAGGATGTTATCCTCCACCACCTTACGGCGATAGCCGACAAGGTGGTAGATAATGACATAGAGGAGATCGGAGAGGAAGTACACTGGTTTTGATTAACGTTTTACGTTTTATGTTTTACGTTGTACGTTTTATGTTTTACGTTGTACGTTTTACGTTTTATGTTTTACGTTGTACGTTTTACGTTTTATGTTGTACGTTTAGTAACCGCGGTTGAACTGTTCGCCCACTTCACCTACCACATCCTCCGGCAGCTGGTTGCGGCACAGACGGCGTTCCCATCCAGTCTCCTGCACCTCGCCACGGGCGTTGCTATTGAGCAGTCGGTAGAGTCCGCTACGGTGTTCGTCCCAGAATAGGAACACACGGTTGGGGTCGTCGGTGGCGAGCTTGTTGTAGCGCCACAACTGGTAGGGCAGGTAGAAGATCTGTCCTTGTGCCTGCTTGGCGAACATGTCGCTTTCGGCATTTCCCTCTTGCTGCATGGTGTTGGCCAGCGAGGTATGTGTGGTGTGCAGGTATTTCACCGACACATAGTTTTTCTCGTCGCGCACGAAGTCCGGCGGACCATATTGCAGGTATACCCTACCACGGTCGGTGTTGATACCTTTGGTGTTCATATAGCTGAATGTTGCCTGCACATAGTCGACACGTTCCTTGTACTTGAGCCATTCGCCTTCGGGGTCGAGGGCGCTACGTTTCTGCCAGAAATGGTAAAGAAATGCTTGTTTTTCTTCTATGCCGCGACGTTCTATGAGACCCATGGCCACCGAGCGTTCCTGATTTGATGCTATGGGATAAAGGGATTCGAGGTAGAGGTTAAGTTCATTCTCATCGGTGTACTTACCCATGAATGTTGTGGCGAAATCGCTGATATCGCTTCCCCCTTCGACCGACGGGTTGGAGCGGAAGAACGGCAGGCGGCCATATAGCAACAGTTGGTTGTCCCTGTTGCGCACCTCCACGACGAGGTTGTAGCTCCCCGACGGCAATGCAGACAGGTCCAATGTGCCGTACACCGGCACCGTCGAGGCGCTCTCACGGCGCACCACATTCTGCACGCCGGAGAATCGTGTTCCAGTGGCACGTTCTTCGATATAGGCTACTGTGAGGAAGGCTTCGAGGCCCACTTCGCGCTCTATGTTGTAAATCTCGTAATAGTAGTGCATCTCCTCCACCTGCTCGGGGAAGAAATCGCTCACATACGGCTCCATGTCGTAGCCACCACGAGAGAAAACGTTCTCGTTCAGCGTCGGTGTCGCCGCCGACATCAGCTGTACACTCGACAGCTGCGGGCGTTGTGCGTCGTAGGCCACAATAAGCTTCTCTGTCAGGCGGCTCGCCGCACTATCGACATATTTATCCTTCACGCTTATTTCGAGGTCGTAAATACCGTTCGGCAAAGAGAAACGTTGCATGTCGATGAATGAGAAGTCCACTTCATCCAGCGAACCTACCGTGGGGCTTGCCACCTCGTAACGCTTGGCGAAGCTAATGGACTCACCTTGTCGTGCCACCACCATCACCTCTGCACGAGCCTGCAGGGCGCCCGACGGCAGCTCCTCGAAATGCATCGTCCAGGCATCGAAGCTGAGGTAGGTCTCCACATAGGGCTTGTTCTCGCCAGCTATCCAGAAGGTGCTATAGGAGAACATTGCCCTGATACTCTGTGCTCTTCCCATCCCTGTCAGCACCATCATACAAGCCAATGACAGAAAAAAAAGCTTCTTCATATATAGCGTATTGTTTGACGTTTTATGTTTTACGTTTTATGTTTGACGTTTTACGTTTTACGTTTTATGTTTTATGTTTGACGTTTAATGGTTTTATTCTTTTAGTTTTTCGTCAGCTGATTGGCCAGCGGCGGTCGAGGCCGAAGCTCACGGGGCTCACCTTGATTTGCGGCGCAAACTGGAGTCGTTTCCATTCGTTGCGCTTCACCTTGTTGATCACCATCTTCACCACCTCGGCGTCGTAGCCATCTTCGACAATTTCCTCCTCACACAGCGAGTCGTCGAGGTAGAGGGCAAGTATGGCGTCGAGCTGTTCGTAGTCGGGCAGGGAGTCGCTGTCTTTCTGTCCGGGACGCAGTTCTGCCGACGGAGCTTTGTCGATGGTGTGCTGAGGGATACGTGCCGGAGAGCATGCGCCGCCTGCGCCATTGTTGATAAATTCGCAGAGTTCGTACACCTCCGTCTTGTAGAGGTCGCCAATCACCGCCAGTGAGCCGCACGAGTCGCCATATAGGGTGCCGTAACCCATCGCTGCCTCGGAGCGGTTGGTTGTATTCAGCGCCAGGGCACCGAACTTATTGGCATAGCTCATGACCATCATGCCGCGCACACGCGCCTGCATGTTCTCCTCGGTGACATCTTCGGCGCGGTTCTCGAAAATGGGTTGCATGGCCTCGCGCAGTGCGTCGAAAACAGGCCGGATCGGTACCACACCATATTTTATGCCCAGGTTTTCCGCCAACGCCACGGCGTCGCTCACCGAATGGTCGGTGGAGTACTGGCTCGGCATGAGCAGTCCATAGACATTGTCTGCCCCCAGCGCGTCGACAGCCAGTGTCGCCACCAACGCCGAGTCGACCCCGCCGCTCAAACCCAATACAGCACGTTGGAGTCCATTTTTGCGGAAGTAGTCGCGAAGGCCCGTCACAAGGCCTTTGTATACAAGCTCCACTGCCTCGGGCTTCGAGTCCTCTATGGTCTCTATGAGCTGCAGATCGACAGTCTCACACGATTCCTCAAAATAAGGCATCTGCGCCAGCACGCCACCGGCGGCATTCATCGCCAAGCTACCGCCGGCAAAGAGGTAGGGACCTTCCCCACCCGTACGGTTCACGTAGACGAGGCCGGCTCCCAAGAGTTCCACTGTCTTAGCCATACGGTAGCGGGTGCGGTAGGGACGCTGGTAGTCGAAGACATTGCATCCGCAGCATATCACCATGTCGGGCTGTTCCACATGACCTTTTGTGAGTTCTTTGAGATCCTCGTAAAAACCTATTGCCAGACTCTGGTCGTGGAACTGCACCACCTGCACGCCCTCGCCACGAACAAAGCAACGGCTCTCGTCGGGCTGGAGGTATTTCTTGGTCACCGTGGCACGTATGGCGCCGTTTTGTACGAAGACGATGGCGTTGCAGAGACCTTTGTCCTGTATCTGCAAGGGCAGACCCACCAGGAAGGCACGGTGTTCAGAGTGCGCCACCAACTCCTGCAGTGCCGCCTGCGCACGTTTCTGTATATCACGGTAACCGGCGGCGGCAAACAAGGGCGAGCCACACAGTGTGCATGCCGGAAAGACCGTCAGCATAGCCTCCCGCGAAGCCTCGCTCTCCAGTTCGGCCAGTATCCAAGCGAGGTTCTCCTCGGGTTGCAAGGTCAAAATATCATGTTGAACAATATGGATTTTCATAATTCTAAATTCTAAGTTCCGATTTCTAAGTATTGAATTTAAGTTAAGAACGAAGACCTATCAAAAATAGTGTACGCACACGCGAGATTTTTTTTTGCATGCAGATACAATAAATAATTTATATATACGTTCTCCGGCGAAAGAAAAACAGAAAACACACAATATGAAAAATCTAGTTATTGTTGAGTCGCCCGCCAAGGCCAAGACCATAGAGAAATTCCTCGGCAAGGACTATTCTGTCATGTCAAGCTACGGACACATCCGCGACCTGGCCAAGAAGGAGATGAGCATTGACGTGGAGGCCAACTACGAACCTCAGTACCAGATCAGCGACGACAAACGCAGCCTGGTGCATGAACTGCAGAAGGCTGTGAAGAGTGCCGACAAGGTGTGGCTGGCGTCCGATGAGGACCGCGAAGGGGAGGCCATTGCATGGCACCTACAGGAGACGCTGGGGTTGAACCCACAGAATACGGAGCGAATCGTTTTCAACGAGATCACGAAGACTGCCATTCTCCACGCCATAGAGAACCCGCGCAAGATCGACATGAACCTCGTTGACGCGCAGCAGGCACGACGGGTTCTCGACCGCCTGGTGGGCTACGAGATAAGTCCCATCCTTTGGAGCAAGATCAAGCCTGCCCTCAGCGCCGGACGCGTGCAGAGTGTAGCAGTACGTCTGATTGTGGAGCGCGAGAACGAGATTAAAGACTTTCAGAGCACCCCATATTTCCGTGTCAGCGCTGAGTTCCGTCCCATCGATGGCACCAAGAGTCTCCATGCCGAGCTCAGCCGTCATTTCGACACCATCGACGATGCCGAGCAATTCCTGCGCAGCATGATATCCGCCTCCTTCAAGGTGAGTCGTGTGGAGACCAAACCTGCCCAACGCACACCGGCTCCTCCCTTCACGACGAGCACGCTACAGCAGGAGGCGAGCCGCAAGTTAGGTTTCAGCGTAGCGCGCACCATGCAGGTAGCCCAGCAGCTCTATGAGAGCGGTCACATCACCTACATGCGTACCGACAGTGTGAACCTCAGCGATCTGGCGCTCAGCATGGCGAAGAAGGAGATTGTGAGCCAGTTCGGCAGCGATTACCTCAAGACCCGCCGCTACCAGACACGCACCAAGGGTGCACAGGAGGCCCACGAGGCTATCCGTCCCACCAATCTTGCCGCACAGACCATCGGTGGCGAAAGCGCACAGCGCCGGCTCTACGAGCTTATATGGAAACGCACCATCGCGAGTCAGATGTCCGACGCGATACTTGAGAAGACAGAGATAGAGATTCAGTCTTCCGCATCCAATCAAGACACCTTCCTATGCTCGGGCGAGCAAGTGAAGTTTGACGGATTCCTCAAGGTCTACATTGAGGGCAGTGACGACGAGCGCGAAGAGAACAATGAGCGCCTGCTGCCCCGGCTGCCCGAAGGCACACGTCTCTCCATGGAGGACATGCAGGCCACCGAGCACTACACGCAGCATCCGCCTCGCTATACTGAGGCCAGTCTTGTCAAGAAACTTGAGGACCTCGGCATCGGTCGTCCGTCGACCTATGCTCCTACCATCAGCACCATTCTCAAACGCGAATACATCGTCAAGGAGGACCGCGAAGGACAGCCGCGCGAATGCGCCAACCTCGTCCTCAAAGATGGCATCATCACCAAGAGCCAGCACACCGAAAAAGGCTATGCTGAGAAGAGCAAACTGTTCCCCACAGACATAGGGTGTGTCGTCAACGACTTTCTCATGGCGCACTTCAAGGATATCATGGACTACAATTTCACCGCTACTGTGGAGAAGGATTTCGACGATATTGCCGATGGCAAGAAGCAGTGGAGGAAAGTCATCGACAGCTTCTACGTGCCTTTCCACAAGAATATCCGCGCCACACAGATGAACTCGCAACGCTCCACAGGCAGCCGTTTGCTCGGCGTCGATCCCGCCAGTGGCAAGAATGTTTATGCCAAGATTGGTCGCTATGGCACCCTGGTGCAGATCGGCGAGACCAATACCGAAGAGAAGCCACGTTTTGCGAGTATGAAGAAAGGGCTCAGCATTGACACCATCACCCTCGACGAGGCATTGTCGCTCTTCTCGCTGCCGCGCACGGTAGGTAGCTTTGAGGACAAAGATGTGGTGGTCAACATCGGCAAATTCGGTCCCTATGTGCGCCATGACAACAAGTTCTACTCCATGAGCAAGAACGATGATCCCTATACCGCCACACTGGAGCGCTGCATCGACATCATCTCCGTCAAACGTAAGGCGGAGCAGGAGAAGGAGGCTTTGCGCAAGCTATTCCCCCACGAGGTGGGGCAGCACGACGGTGAAACGATCCTGTCGAACATGGGACGCTTCGGGGCCTATCTCTCCTTCAAAGGCGAGAATTTCCGCCTTGACAAGGCCATTGATCCCCTCACCATCACCGTCGATCAGGCCCTGGAGGTCATCAATAAAGCCGCCAAGAAGAAAAAGAAGAAATAAGGATGCTTCTTTCCGTCGTCATCGTCAACTACAACGTCAAGTACTTCCTCAAGCAGTGCTTAGCGTCTGTATTCGGATCGCAGCGTCGCCTTGCCGACGGTAGCGAGTTGGCGCTTGATGTGTGGGTGGTTGACAACGACTCTGTCGACGGATCTCTTGCTATGGTGCGCAGCGATTTCCCCGCTGTACACTGTATTGAGAACCACGACAATGTAGGTTTTGCCCGTGCCAACAACCAGGCATTGCGTGCCATTGCCAGCCGCAACGCGGATGCCGGCGAAGGTGCATCCGGTTCTTCCATGGGATCTGATGCCGACCACCTTTTTCTTCTTCTGAACCCTGACACCATTGTTGAGGCTGACACCTTTGTCAAATGTGCCGACTTCATGGCGCAGCACGATAGGTGTGGCGGACTTTGTGTCAAGATGGTTGACGGCGAGGGCAACTACCTACCCGAGAGCAAGCGAGGCTTTCCCACCCCTGAAGCCTCGTTCTTCAAGATCAGCGGACTCATCCACTTGTTTCCGCATTCGCGGCGTATTGCAGCGTACTACATGGGGCATTTGAGCGAAGACGACATCAACGAGATTGAGATTATGCCCGGGGCCTTTCTCATGTTCCGGCGCGCCGTTTACGACCTCATTGGCGGACTTGACGAGAGCTACTTCATGTACGGCGAAGACATTGATTTTTCGTGGCGCATCCACCAGTCGGGATATAGCAACTACTATCTGCCCACCACCCACATCATCCACTACAAGGGCGAGAGCACGAAGAAGGGATCCATGAACTATGTCTACACCTTCTACAACGCCATGGCCATTTTTGTGAAGAAATACTTCACGGGGCGCCATGCCGTTCTTTTCAATGCCCTACTGCAGAGCGCCATCTGGCTGCGTGCCGCCCTTGCCGGCGTCCGCCGCATGGCGTCGCACGTCGCAGTCCCCCTGTTCGACTTTGCAGCTGCCTATGGCGGATTTTTTCTCTTGAAGCAGTTGTGGAGTACGTTGCGTGGTGGCGACGTGGACTACTACCCTGCGGAGTACACCGCGGTGGTCATACCCCTCTATATTATCATCCTTCTTGTTGGCAGTTGGCTCAGCGGAGGCTATGACCGGCCCTTGCGTCCCTCGCGCATTGTGCGAGGCATGGGAGCAGGCTTGCTCATGCTTTTGGCCTTCTATTCGCTCCTTGACGAAGATCAGCGCTATTCGCGCATGCTGCTCTTGGCAGGGTCGTTGTGGACATTGTTGTCCACCCTGCTGCTGCGCCTTGTGCTCAGTGGCCTTCATGTAGACGGCTACAGCCTACGGGGCAACGAAAAAAGCAAAATTCTCATCCTTGGTGGTGCTGGCGAGTTGCGGCGTGTAGCCAGCTTGTATGCCTCTGTTGGCATCGGCGCCGACCGGTTAGTGCTGCGCGACCTTGGACATGAGTCACGCCTTGAAGACATCATCCGCGTAGAGAAAATCGACGAGGTGGTGTTCTGTGGTAGCGACATAGACCTGCCGACCATCATAAGCCTCATGACGCGCCTGCGAACCACCGGTGTGCGCTACAAGATAGCTCCTGCCGAGGGCGACTATGTTATTGGCAGCAACAGTATCGTCTCGCGTGACGACCTTTTCACCGACGACCTCGTCACCATTACCAGTGCCAGTTGCCGCCGCCAGAAACGTCTCTTTGATCTTGGGTCCTCACTACTGTTGCTTATCTTCTCCCCCCTACTTGTGTGGTTGCAGAGCCATCCTGGCGACTACCTACGTCACTGCTTCAGCGTTCTTGTTGGCCGTTGCAGTTGGGTAGGCTATGCTGATCATCCCGGCATCTTCAGTCCTGCTGCCTTGATGCCTGACGCCCCTGCCGCCACCGTACAGCGCCTTACGCTACGCTACATGCGTCGCTACCGACCTGGTACCGACGCCGTCATCCTACTCCGCAACCTCCGCGCGCTATGAAACGTTCTCTCTTTTTTCTCCTGCTACTCGCTTCCATCTCGGGATGCCTCCAGGCACAACGCATCCACGGCTTCGTGTCGTCGGGTTTGACGCTCTCGCAGGTGGAGGGTGACGAGCTGAAGGGATTTCGGAAATGGGGCTATACGGGTGGTGTTGGTGCCATTTCCTCTCTGGACCGCAATGCATCGTGGGCGTTGAGTGTCGAAGCCCTCTTTTCGCAGCGAGGATCTTACAATGCCTCCGGCGACCCATACTCTGTTGACCTTCCCCTCAACTATGTCGACGTTCCCCTATTGGTTCATTTTCGCGACCCCTGGGGGGGCATACTTGTTGGCTTAGGATTGTGTTATAGCCGTCTTGTGCAACAGCCCCACAGCAGAGGTCTATACAATCCCAACTACTTCATGCCCGACACCACCGACATGAGTTTTTTGCGCGATGATCTAACCATCCTCGCCGATCTTCGCTTCGCCGTATGGCGTAGTCTGTGGTTCAACATACGCTGGCAGTATTCCATCATTGCCATTAAACGTGACTGGGGTTTCACCGAATACAAAGGAGACGGAAGCACGGCGAAGCACTGGACCAACGACTGCTACAATAATTCCTTGGCCTTTAGGCTGCTGTGGGTGTTCTGAGTTAAGAGTTAAAAGTTAAGAGTGAGAAATTAAAAATATTATCCGTGTCTATAGCGCTTTTTCCAGGTTCGTTTGATCCTTTCACCGCTGGCCATGAGGCTGTATTGCGACGCATTGTGCCGCTTTTTGAGCGTGTATATGTTGCCGTTGGGAACAACAGTGCCAAGCATTGCATGTTCAGCGTTGAGGAGCGTGTGGCGCGCATAGAGAAGGCGGTAGCCGACTGTTCCACCGTCACTGTCGTGAGCTATGACGGCATGACCATTGACCTCTGCCACCAAGTCGGGGCCCAAGTTATCATCCGCGGCATCCGCACCGCTGCCGACTTTGAGTACGAGCAGACCATAGCCTCCGTGAACCGGCTGCAGAACCCGAGTATTGAGACCCTACTTGTCGTTGCCGACGCCGAGCATAGGGATATCTCCTCGACCCTTGAACGCGAACGACTGAGCCATTCAACACTGTGAAACTCGACGACAATATAGTCTACTTGAAAGGTGTCGGCCCGGCACGCGCCAAAGCGCTGCAGAGCGAATTGGGGCTTACCACGCTTGGGGATTTGCTGGACTATTTGCCCTTCCGCCACATCGACCAGTCGACCACAAGCACCATTGGTGCGCTTACCGCCGATAGTGGGCCTGTGCTGCTGCGCGGCACCGTGACAGCAATGCAGGTGACGCCCACTGGGAAGATGCGCGAGCGTCTGACAGCCGACTTCAGCGACGGCACCGGCAAGATGCAATTGGCTTGGTTTGCCGGCACACGGTGGGTGCGCGACAAATTGAAGTCAGGCACCGAATATATTATCTTCGGCCAACCCACCCTTTACGGGGGGCAGTGGCAGATCAGCCATCCCGAATTCGAGGTTGCCGGTGCCGACAGCGACCAGCGCCATCCTTTTATTCCCGTCTACAACACCAGCGAGAAGCTCAAGCAACACGGCTTGGGTGCGCGTGCTATCGCCCGCATCACCGACAGTCTTCTCGCCGCGTTGGAGCCGTTGCCTGAGAACCTACCTGCCGAGATTGTCAAGAAATATCACCTTGCCTCGCACGACACCGCCTGCCGTCATATCCACTATCCCCCTACGGCGGCGGCGCTGCAGGCGGCGCGCACACGTCTGAAATTCGAAGAGCTTTTCTTCCTGCAACTGGACCACCAATACACCCACTACCAGCGCTCGTTGAATGCCCGCGGGCATGTGTTCAGCAAGGTGGGCGACATGTTCAACACCTTCTACCGCGAGTGCCTGCCTTTCAGTCTCACGGGAGCGCAGAAGCGCGTCATCCGTGAGATCCGCGAGGACACCCGTACGGGACGCCAGATGAACCGGCTGATACAGGGCGACGTGGGTAGCGGCAAGACACTGGTGGCGTTGATGGCCATGCTTCTCGCCGTCGACAACGGGTGCCAAGCCTGCTTGATGGCACCCACGGAGATCCTCGCCACGCAGCATTATGCCACCTTCACGCGCATGCTGTCCGCGCTACCGTTGCGCGTGGCATTGCTGACGGGTTCTACTCCTGCTGCGCAGAAGCGCGTCATCAAGCAGCAGCTTGCCGATGGCGAGGTTGACCTGTTGATCGGCACCCATGCCCTCATCGAGGACGACGTGCAGTTCCGCTGCCTCGGCCTTGTGGTCATCGACGAGCAGCACCGCTTCGGTGTGGAGCAGCGCGCCAAGCTGTGGCGGAAGAGCAACCCGCAGCCCCACATCCTGGTGATGACCGCCACGCCTATTCCGCGTACGCTTGCCATGACGCTATATGGCGACCTTGACTGTTCTGTCATCGACGAGTTGCCCCCAGGTCGACAGCCCGTGCGCACATACCACCGCACAGAGCCGCGACGCCCGTTGGTCTTCTCGTTTTTGAAGCAACAGATTGATGCGGGGCGCCAGGTCTACTTTGTCTACCCTCTCATCCACGACAACCCCAAACTCAACTTGCGCGACCTGCAGGACGGCTTGGAGATGGTGCAGAGCTATTTCCCCCGTCCGCAATACCAGACCTCCATGTTGCACGGAGGTCTCAGTGCTGCTGAGAAAGCCTTCGAGATGCAGCGTTTCAAAGAAGGCAAGACCCATATCATGCTTGCCACCACTGTGATTGAGGTGGGTGTCGACGTGCCTAACGCCACCGTGATGGTCATCGAGAATGCCGAGCGTTTCGGGCTGAGCCAGCTGCACCAGCTGCGCGGCCGTGTGGGTCGTGGCAGCGGACAGAGCTACTGCATCCTCATGACCAGCGACGAGTTGGGCAGCACATCGCGGGAGCGCATACGCACCATGTGCAGCACCACCGATGGTTTTGCCATTGCGGAAGCCGATTTGCGTTTGCGGGGCCCCGGTGACGTGCAAGGGCTGCAGCAGAGCGGCATGCCCGACCTGCGTCTTGCGTCGCTGGTGGATGATGAGCCGTTGGTGCGTGCGACACGCGACGAGGTGGCGGACCTGCTAAGCCGCGACCCCTCGCTCGCCATGGAGCCGTTGCTACAGGAGCACATAGCGGCGTCGAAGAACAAGATACTGTGGGGGAAGATTAGTTGAGTGTTAGGAGGTTGAGGTTTTACGTTTGAGGTTTTACGTTTTACGTTTGAGGTTTTACGTTTGAGGTTTTACGTTTTACGTTTGAGGTTTTACGTTTGAGGTTTTACGTTTGAGGTTTTACGTTTTACGTTTGAGGTTAAAGGATAAAGTTAAAAGTTAAAATGAAAAGGGTGACCTTGCGTGCTGAGGAGGGTGCGAGCCTGTCGAGTGGCAGTCTGCGGCTCTATGCCATTGCCGAAGAGGATGATGGCGAGGGTGCGTTGCATCCCGTTGGTGCCGTGGACCTTTATGCCTACGACCCGCTGAACCGACGCTGTGCGGTGGGAATCATGGTAGCGACAGAGCAACGAAGACGGGGTTATGCGACGGCCATGCTACAGGAGTTGGAGAGGATGGGGCGCGAGACCTTTGCGCTCCACCAGCTCTATGCCGATATTGCGGCGACGAATGAAGTGTCGCTGGCTTTATTTGGCAAAGCAGGGTATCGGGAGTGCGGACGCTTTGAGGAGTGGCTGGTGGTGAAGGGGCGGTATGTGGATTGTGTCAGGATGCAGAGGGGGGTGGGGGGAGGTGATGAGGGGTAGAGTTTTTTTAAGATTTTAGAGGTTTTAGAGGTTTTAGAAGTTTTAGAAGATTTAGATGTTTTAGATTATTCTGAGGGGATGATTGTGTTGGGGGGGGACAAAGCGATTAGATGATTATGAAGAGGAGAAATATTATTTTTTTGACGGTGGGTGCGATGCTGGCGGTTGGTTGCGCGTTCTTGGGCAACAGGGTAGTCATGCAGCGCACCTGTAACGGCACGCCCACGCGTATTTACCTTCCCGAGGGGAGCAGTTATGCTGCGCTTATGGATACGCTGGCTGCGCACGACCTGCTGCGCGGGCGGTGGACCTTCGACCTCAAGGCGCGCTTACTGGGGTTAAAAGAGCATGTGCATGCCGGGAGCTACGTTGTGAGCGGAGAGATGAGCGAGCTTGCCCTGATCCGTAAATTGCGCAGCGGTGGCCAGGATCCCATACGCCTCACCATAGGGAAATTCCGCCTGCCCGAAGATCTGGAGAGATATCTTGCCAGCCAGCTCATGCACGACGACTTCCATGTGGCGATAGACAGTTTCTACATGGTGCGTCCGAACACCTACGAAGTGTACTGGACCCTGAGTCCGGAGGGCTTTATGCGGCGAATGGAGAGAGAGTGGGAAGTGGAAAGAGGAAAGTGGGAGGTGGAAAGTGGGAGATGCCGGAATGGGCTCACGCCACACGATGTTATAGTCATGGCCTCGATCGTTGAGGAGGAGAGCAATCACGATGCCGAGAAGCCGCTGATTGCCAGCGTGTACCTCAACCGGCTCCGGAAAGGGATGTTGTTGCAGGCCGACCCCACGGTGAAATATGCCGTAGGCGACTTCACGCTGCGGCGCATATTGAACAAACACCTTGCGACGGAGAGCGCATACAACACCTACCTTCATCCGGGTTTGCCCCCTGCCCCCATCTGCCTTCCCTCCCCGAGCAGCGTTCGTGCGGTGCTCGACGCTCCGGAGAGCAGCTATCTATACTTCTGTGCATCGCCTGAGTTTGACGGCACGCACAGATTTGCGTCCACGCTGAATGAGCACGGGCGCAACGCTGCGGAATACCGTCGGGCTTTGGACCGAAGAAACATTGTGCGTTGAGGATGGCGAGCGGAGACGATGATGATACTAAAAAGTGTTAATAGACGGGGGGACAAAAAGCATCGAGAGAGGGGGAAGCACACTGGGAGCGGATATGGAGCGGATATGGAGCGGTGTGCCAAAAGATGCTAAGCATCAGCCAATTACAGCGTTTTAGATTCATAATGCACTGATAATCAATAGGGGAATTACACGCTTTACGGTTGAATACATACGTTTTATGGTTGTTAAATAAAGTTAAATGAAGGGTATTCTGTCGGCATTTTTTGATTGGGGTTGTCTATACGGATAAAAAGTCTTATTTTTGCAACGCTAAATAAAGATATGCTATGAGAAAGAGAGCACAGATAATGAGCTTATTAATAGTGTTTGCCGCGCTGATGAGTGCGGTGAGTGCCAAGGCGCAGATATGCGGTGGGAACAGCACGCCCAGCGAGCCGTGGGACTGCGACACGAACTACCAGTGGCCGCGTGGGGTGATACCTCCGTGTCCAAATGTAGTAATCAAACAAAAAAGCAACCACTACGCCGACGACAATAAATGTGGCGACCATTTAACGCAGCTGCGTTATCGTCGCGAGGGATGGGACACCGTGGTCGACTGCAATACCACGGAGTTGGTGTTGAGTTGCACACCCTATATTCCCGTGAAGAACTTCAACGGCTGCTATACTGTTGACGAGATACCCTACGACCCCATCGACCCCACATTCCACGCCGGAAACCATCTAAACATTAGTACGGATGACGCATGGGATCAAGATATTATCACATTTCCATTCCCCTTCATGTTCTTTGGCAAGCAGTACAACCAAGCCCGCGTGGCGAGTAACGGCCTTGTAAGCTTCAATACCTCATATTCAGGATACTGTACCTACGACTATCAGGCTAATGCGCCAATTCCAAACGCGAACTTTGTATACAAGAATTCGATATATGGTGTGTATGAAGACATCGACCCCCGTTACCTACAAAACGCGGCAACAGGAGGTATGTTCCGCAGCATTGGCGGCACAAAGCCCTGCAGGTATCTTTGTGCGAGCGTAAACGGTGTAGACCTCTTCGGCAATCACGGCAACTACAACACCTACCAAATCGTATGCTACGAAGGGACCAACATTATCGAAGTGCATGTAAAAGACCGTAACTGCTGTTCCACAACCAATAGCGGTAACGGTATACTGGGCATTCAAAACGAAACCGGCAACGCGCAGCAGCCTAGTTCGAGCAGTAGCGCGTCGAACTACTACGTACAGAGTGGTGCTCCTGCCGCCTTCTGGCCTACAGGATGGAACAATACACACAAAGTAGAACATAATGTCGCCTACCGCTTCACTCCTCAAGGCAGTACACCCAAAAACTACGGCTGGTATCGCATCTTGGACGACGGCACGTCGGTGCCACTGTCGGTCATGCCGCAGGATTTTGAGGATGACTATACCCCCGAAGCTGCTGCTGCCGCTGCCAGCGACACCAATGGCTACTACTTCCGCATGCCCAAGAGCGATATGGACCTGAACTACTACACCTGTCCCAACGTCACTTTGGCTCACGTGGCACCGCATCGCACCTCGCGCTACTACTTCCAGTTGGACTTCATCGGTGGATCGGGCAGCGATACCACCGAATACCACCTGAGAGACACCATCACCATAGGTTACGACCACAACAACCACACCGAATTCGTCCCCTCGCAGCGCGATATCTGCTATGGTGCCAGCACCACCACGCCGTTGCGCATCAAGATGGTGCAGGACACGCTGCGCACGGTATGGAGTGTGTCGCGCCGACTGAACGGTGCCACGGTGCCGCTGCCGCTGAGCATTCTGAACCGTGGCGGCTGGACTGAGGGTACTGACTACAAAGACATGATGGTGAGCTTCAACTCGCAGGACCTTCCGATGGATGGTATGCCTGCCAACAAGATTGACTCCATCTACATCCATGTCGACGCTTTCTACACCAACGGATGTGACAGCAATGCCAATGCGCTGATACGTGTCTTTCCGAACTTTGACACCACCATCGTTGAGGGACGCTGCCAGGGTGAGGTGTACCACTTCAGTGCCAACGGCCGCGACTATCGCGAGAGTGTGCAGGAGAGCGTGATGCTGCATTCGCAGCCGGGCTGTGACAGTTTGGTGAACTTGAACCTCACAGTGGACAGTGTGAGCCTCACCATAGACCCCATCAGCGACTGCAAACCCATTGTGTGGCAGAACGGGCGCACCTACAGCCGCACCAACACCGAGACAGCCCTGACGGACACGGTGGTTTATGTCAACCGTTTCGGTTGCGACAGCGTGGTGCGACTGAATCTTACCATCATGCCGCTGACGGCGCGCTTCACCTCATCGCTTGAATTCTTCGACTTTGATCACCTCGACGCCATCTTCACTGATATCTCTATCGGTGGCGACAGCAATGTGTGGAAATTCCCTGCTCCGACGCTGGACCAGCACGGTCCCACGGCCTATTACTCCATACCCATCGAGGCCAACGATGCCATCATAAAGCTTGTGGAGTATTCGCAATATGGCTGTGTAGACTCCACGACGTTGCGCATTCCCTTCAACAAGGAGCACTTCTGGATTCCCAACGCCTTCACACCTGACAATCCCTCTGGCAATGCTCTCTTCGGTTCGGTGAGTTCGGAGACCATCCAGCAGGAGATGCTCATCTACAACCGTCGAGGCGAGATGGTGTTCCGCTGCGAGGGTGTGGACTGCAAATGGGACGGTCGAGACCTGAACGGAGAGCCGTGCATGCAGGGTGCCTATGTGTACATCATACGCTACACCAACACCTTTGCTCCGACGGAGACCAAGATAAGGAAGGGAACGGTAACACTGATTCGATAAGGTATACATTTTATTTCGCAGGATGAAAATAGCTGTTGTCGGAGCGACGGGCTTGGTGGGGAGAGAGATGCTTACGGTGCTTGCCGAGCGTGGGTTCGGCGGCGAGGAGGTGCTGGCCGCTGCATCGCCCAAATCGGTAGGTAAGAAGATAGCCTTTGCGGGGCGCGAGCTGACGGTGGTGAGCGTGGAGGATGCCATAGCCGCTGCACCGCGCTACGCCATCTTTTCGGCTGGTGCCGCTGCCTCACGGCAGTATGCGCCGTTGTTTGCCGAGCGGGGTACCACGGTGATCGACAACTCGTCGGCCTGGCGCAAAGATCGCGACGTGCCGTTGGTGGTGCCGGAGATCAATATTGATGCCGTACACGCTAGCGACCGCATCATAGCCAATCCCAACTGCAGCACCATACAGATGGTGCTTGCGCTGTCGGCCTTGCAAAGGGAATACGGTATCCGCCGCATCGTGGTGAGCACCTACCAGAGCATCACCGGTACGGGCATCAAGGCCGTGCGGCAATTGGAAGCCGAAGAGGCCGGAAAGGAGAATAGCGAGATGGCCTACCCCTACCCCATCCACCGCAACTTGTTTCCCCATGGCGGCGATTTTTTGGCCGACGGTTATACCACTGAGGAGCAGAAACTGGTGGACGAGACACGAAAGATATACGACGATGCCAGTATCATGGTGAGTGCCACTGTGGCGCGAGTACCCGTGGTGGGCGGTCACAGCGAATCGGTGAATGTGGAGCTGAAGAAAGAATTCGACATCGACGAGGTGCGCAGACTGATAGCAGCGACCCCCGGCGTCGTGATGCAAGATGACCCCGCCCGCAACCTCTACCCCATGCCCATCACCGCCCATGGGAAGGACGAAGTCTTCGTGGGACGCCTACGGCGCGACCCCTCACAGCCATGCACGCTGAACCTATGGGTGGTGGCCGACAACATCCGCAAAGGTGCTGCCACCAATGCTGTGCAGATCATGCAGGCTTTGATGAAGCGATAAGGTCCTCTTATGGGCTTAAAAGAAGCCGTACTTACCATTAGAAAAGATGAAGAAACTATTTGTAACCATAGCCTGTGCCATGCTGATGTGCGCCTGTGGCCGCGACACGCTTGCCGATGAGGAGCGCACATTCGACGGCGGAGTGTGGAACCGCTTCACGCCGGAGGTGTATACCATCGATGTGGAGAACGCCGACGAATACTACAACATAGACCTTACGGTGAGTGTGGACACCGCGCTGATGCGAGGGACGACGTTGCCTCTGACGGTGAACCTCTATAGTCCCGAGGGCGAACGGCGCATGTTCTACAGCTCCATTGCCCTGGTAAAAGACGGGCGCTGGCGTGGCGAGAGTGTTGTCGGTCATGCCGGTCGACGCATGGTGACGGGGCGTATACGCGCCTTCTTCACTTTCAACCGCCAAGGGGAGCACCGGCTGGAGATATGCCAGGCCACGAGCCAGTACGACCTGGAGGGGATCCACACGCTGCACCTGACCATTGAGAAGGCCGATCTGCCGGAGATCAAATGAGCCGGCAGCACGCGCAGCGATGATCGACGCCTCCATCAACCCCCATATTGACCGCATCGCGGTGCAGCTAAGGGCCATACCCGAAAGTCCCGGAGTGTATCAGCACCTGGATGCCGAGGGTACGGTAATTTATGTCGGCAAGGCGCGCAATTTGCAGCGTAGGGTGAGCAGCTATTTCTCTCACTATGACGAGAAGAGTGCGAAGATCAAGATGCTGGTGCGTCACATCAGCGACATTCGCGTGACAGTGGTAGCCACCGAGGTGGACGCCCTCTTGCTTGAGAACAGCCTCATCAAGCGCTACCAGCCGCGGTACAACTCGATGCTCAAAGACGACAAGAGCTATCCTTATCTGTGTATCACACAAGAGGAATATCCCCGTCTGCTCTACACACGTCGCCACAACCTGAAGGGGCAATACTTCGGGCCCTACCCCAACGGCAACATCTTGCGAGAGTTGCAAGCTATCATCCGCCAACTGTTCCAATACCGCACCTGCAACACCATGGGCAAGCGTCCCTGCATGAAGCACCAGATAGGGCTTTGTGGCGCCCCTTGCGCGGGGCTGCAGAGCCGTGAAGAATACCAGGCCACCATAGAGAACATACGGCGCATACTGAGGGGAGACTTCGGCGAGATTGTTGAAAGTCTGAAAGAACACATGTACAGCCTCGCACAAGAGCTGCGCTTCGAGGAGGCCGAAGGGGTGAAGAAGAAGATACGCCTGCTGGAAGAATACCAAAGCCGCTCAACCGTGGTGGACAGCCGTGTGAAAGATGTCGACGTGGTTTCCATCATCAGCGATGAACAATACGCATATATCCACTTTATGCGCATCAAGAATGGCGCCATCATCTACAGCTTCAGCAACGAGATCAAAAAGCAGCTCGACGAGAGCGACGAGGAGGTGCTGAGTACCATCATACCCACCCTTCACGAGCAAACCGCCAGCACGGCAAAAGAGATCATCGTGCCTTTTGTCGTTGGGGATCTGCCTGCCGATTATCTGGAGCAGAACGTAAGCCCCCGTGGCGACCGCAAAAAACTACTCGAGTTATCGCTACGCAACGTAGAGAGTTACCAAAAACAATGCCGCCACCAACGTGCACTCACCAGCGGCGAGGCAGCCCCCAAGGCCCTGCGCACATTGGAAAGGCTACAGGCGCTGCTGGCGCTACCACGCCTACCCATGGAGATAGAGTGCTTCGACAACTCGAACATCCAAGGTGCTCATGCCGTAGCCGGCATGGTGCACTTCACCGCCGGGAAACCCAACCGGAGCCTCTATCGCAAATATAACATCAAGACGGTGGAAGGTCCTGACGACTATGCCTCGATGAGCGAGGTGGTGGAACGTCGCTACCGCCGGCTGCAGGAAGAGGGTGGCCGTCTGCCCGACCTGCTCATCGTCGATGGTGGAGAGGGACAGATGAGTGTAGCGCGCGAAGTGATTGTCGACAGATTGCATCTCGACCTACCCATTGTGGGTCTAGCCAAAGATGACCGCCACCACACACACCAGCTGCTGCGGTACGACGAGCGGGGTCAGATAGCCGTCGCACAGCTGCGGCCCACAGATCCATTGTTCCACCTCTTGGAGCAGATACAGAACGAAGTGCATCGCTTCGCCATCACCTTCCATCGCGCCAAACGGTCGAAAGCCACCTTCCGTACGGCACTTACCGACATCGCCGGCATAGGGCCAAAGACGGCACACGACCTACTACTGCACTTTGGCAGCGTGAAACAGGTGGCCTCGCAAACCGAAGCCGACCTGGCGGCAGTGGTGGGTCCTTCCAAAGCCGCTACCCTATACGCAGCGCTGCACGGATAGGGAGAGTGGAAAGTGGAAAGAGGCGGCGGGAAAGAAGTTAATAAAGAAAATTGTTGTAAGGATAACGGATGGCGTGGATACGACGCACTTCATCGTAGAGCATGCGGCGCAGTTCTTCGATGTTGCCACGCTGTGTGGCAGAGATAAAGATTGACTTCTCCTGTTTGGAGAGCCAGTGCTGCTGCATGATGTGAGGAGGCCAGTTGGCCTTGGTTGGCGGAGTGAGGTCGTCGGCGTCCTTCTCGATATATGTGTAGGCATCCATCTTGTTGAACACCATTATCACGGGCTTGTCGGCGGCGCCTATTTCCTCCAGGGTGCGACCGACGGCAGCCATCTGCTCCTCATGGTCGGGGTGCGAGATGTCGACGACGTGGAGCAGCAGATCGGCTTCCACCACCTCGTCGAGGGTGGACTTGAAGCTCTCGACCAGCTGTGTGGGCAGCTTGCGAATAAACCCCACGGTGTCGGTGAGCAGGAAGGGAAGATTTTCGACAACCACCTTGCGTACCGTAGTGTCGAGGGTTGCAAAGAGTTTGTTCTCTGCCAGCACTTCGCTCTTAGCCAGAACATTCATGATCGTCGACTTGCCAACGTTGGTGTAGCCCACTAAAGCTACACGCACAAGACTCTCGCGGTTCTTGCGCTGCAGGCTTTTCTGCGTATCGAACTTTACAAGCTGCTGCTTGAGAAGAGAAATCTTCTCCTTGATGAGTCGCCGGTCGGTCTCTATCTGCGTCTCGCCAGGGCCTCGCATACCTATACCGCCCCGTTGCCTTTCGAGGTGTGTCCACATGCGCGTGAGACGTGGCAGCATATACTGCAGCTGTGCCAGCTCCACCTGTGTTTTGGCGATAGAGGTGCGTGCATGTTTAGCGAAAATATCAAGGATGAGCGTCGTGCGGTCGAGGATGCGACATTGCAGTTCACGCTCGAGGTTACGCAGCTGCGAGGGCGACAGTTCGTCGTCGAAAACGACGAAATCAACCTCCAATGCGTTCTTATACTCTTTGATCTCCTCCAGTTTACCACTGCCCACATAGGTACGCGTGTCCGGCCGTTCGATTTTTTGCACCACTCTTTTCAACACCTCGCCACCTGCTGTGCGGAGCAGGAAAGCGAGCTCGTCGAGGTATTCCTCGGTACGCTCCATCGACTGACCTGCGGGACAGATGGCCACCAGTATAGCCTTTTCGACAATGGGTGCCGTGGAGAAGGTGTTTCTCTCCTGCGGCGTGGGACGGCGGTCGCCCTGCGGGCCATCATGGCTACCGCGCCACTTGCCCTGTTCTGGAGACCATTTACTTCCTGCCATGCTGTGCGTAATTGTTGATGGCGTCGATGAAGATCTTCTCCAGTTGACCGGCCGACAATGCCCAATCGTAGCAATCGTGCACGAAGGTGTGGGCCTCGTCAGCCAGAGCCTCACGCCGTTGCTCGTCGGAGAGCAGCGTCACGATGGCGTCGGCAAGGGCCTGCGGCGTGTCACCCACCAGAAGCTGCCGATCATTCTCGGCACCCGTCGGCAAGGCTGCGAGGGATGTGGTGACCACGGGGAGGCGCATAGACATGGCCTCGAGGATTTTGTTCTGCAATCCCGATCCCATGCGCATGGGAGCCACAAAGAGGTCGGCAGCCGCGTAGTATGGACGCATGTCGGGCACCGATCCCGTGACCTCCACCCTCTCCGACGCGAGGCTGCGCACAGCACCCTTGGGAGTGGCACCCGCCAAGGTAACATGGGCCTCGGGAAGGCGCTGCCACACAAGGGGCATGATATCATTCACCAGATAGCAGCAGGCATCGACATTGGGGGCATATTGCATATTGCCTGTGAAGAGGATCTGTGGCGTCGCTGACGGTGCCGAAGGGTAGTCCGTCGGGTTGAAATAATCGAAATCGACGCCATTAGGCACCACCTGAATATTGCGCCCCTGCCGATGGGGTATAGCATCACGGTCGGAAGTGGAAATGATGGTGAGACCATCGAAAATACGGAAAGCGTTGTACTCCGTGGATCGCAGCATCTTGAATTCGAAGTGGAGCAGGTAGTGCCAAAGGCCATGCGACTGTTCCATGCGACGTTCCGTGTTGAGGGAGAGGGCATCCTGGAAATCCATCACCTTAGGGAATGGCAATCGGGCAACGTAGGGAATGGTGCGCACCATCTGGCTATAGATAACATCGGGTTGCACCTGCTGGGCGAATGCGCGGCAGGCTCGTCGGGCGCTGCGAGCATCCCAGTAGCCTATCTGTAGCGACTTCGTGGAGAAGAAATTGCGTAGCACATTCTTGCAACATACCAATCGCGGAAGGTTCTGCACACGGATTTCTCGACAATAGGGGCGTAAAGCCTCAATGTCCTCATGACTGACGCTCTGATGCGAGAGGCAGAACAGGAAGATATCGTGATGCTTAGAGAGCTGCACGATCTGGTGATAGGCACGTAGCTTGTCGCCCTTTTCAAGGGGATAAGGAAAGCGAGGAAGAACGACGAATATTTTCAAAATTTCTAAATTCTAAGTTCTAAATTCTAATTGATATTAAAGAGCTGTGTCTGTGTGCCCTCGGCGTATCCCAGACGTTCGTCGGGTTGGGCGTTGGGGTCTGACGATATGGCTGTGCCGTTCTCATCTGCAGCCACGTCCTCGTCAGCTTCCGTCTCCTCGGGGTCGGGCAGCAGCGGCTCCAGCCAAGTGAACCGGTCGACGGCAAAGGTGGTTACGCGCTTGCCTTTGGCTTTGGCACTCTTGATACCGATAAAATCATTCACTTCGATAATCTCAGAAGCCACCTTCTTGCCGCTATCGGCAGCATAGGTCACCTCAAGGCGCGGATAGTAGCTCAGGCAGAGGGAAATGAGCGCAGATCCATCGTCCTCGATAAAGGCGTTCTTGCGGTCGGTAGGCTCAGGCATGAAGCGTTTGAGGTAGGGATAGCCGTCCGGGGAGCGATAGAGCGCGGTGACGGGAGTGTGGGGGTTGAACTTGCGCAACTCCACCAGATCGTCGTCATAGTGGTTGGCCAGGTCGAATGATGTGGTACGATAGGAACCCGACTGCATGATAGCCAAGATCTTGTCGCTGCCCTTGAACTCGCCCAGGTAGCGCATCGCCGCCGAGCGGTCGCCATCGCTGCCGCCTATCTCGCCGGCGTAGAGGCGTTTGACGCTCTCGTCGAACCATATGCGGCGCGCCGACAAGGTGGAGATGCCCTCGTCCTTCAGATTGATAGAGCGTACAGCATTGCGGGTGAGAATATTCCCTATCGACGCACGACCTTTGATAGCGATGCTCTTGAAATCGAAATCGAAAGAAGTCTTCTTCAACTTGGGTTTAGAAACATGGTGCACGGTGACCACCTCGGCTTCGCCATTGGGGTTGGCGGTGAAGTAGAGCACGCGGCTGCCCTTGGTTCCCTTGGTGAGGAGGTAATCGCGGTCGCGGGTGATGGAAGTCACGTTGAAACGTTTGACCATCACGTAGCCATCGGTACCGCCATCGCGATAGATGAGGTTGTATACGGTGCGTTCGTCGCGTTTACGGAAGACGGAGATGAAAAGGATCTCGGGGCATTCCTGTGTGCCCACAAAGCCTTTCTCCTGCACCTTGGTCACCATAAAGGTGCCGTCGCGCCGGAAAACGATGATATCGTCGAGTCGCGAGCATTCACACGCCACATCCACGCCCTCTTCCTTCTTGAGCCCCCATCCGGCGAAGCCGGTGGTGTAGTTGACATAGAGCTTCTCATTGGCCAGCGCCACTGTGGTGGATTCGATATCCTCAAACGAACGTATCTCCGTGCGGCGCTCACGGCCCTTGCCGTATTTGTCGAGGATATGACGGAAATAGCGTATGGTGTAGTCGGTGAGGTGTGCCAGGTGATTGCGCACCTCGTCGATGGTCATCTCGATGGAAGCCAACTCATCCACAGCCTTCTTGATGTCGAACTTGGAGATCTTGCGCACCGGCTTCTCACAGAGTTTGAGAACGTCGTCGCGTGTGATCGCCTTCTTGAACTGTTGACGGAAGGGGTCGAAAGCCTTCTCCATCTGGCTCACCTGGTCGTCCCACGTCTTCGAGCGGTCGTTCTCCATAATCTTATAGATACGCTCCTCGAAGAAGATCTTCTCGAGGCTCACCCAGTGCCAGCGGTCTTCCAGCTCGCCAAGTTGTATCTCCAGTTCCTGCCGCAGCAATTCTTTTGTACGCAGCGTGTTGTGGCGCAAAATGTCGCTGGTCGTCATGAACACCGGCTTTTCGTTGACGATGACACACGTCTGCGGCGAGAACGATATCTGGCAAGAGGTGAAGGCGTAGAGGGCATCGATCGTCTGGTCGGGGCTCACGCCCGCTGGGAGATACACGACAATCTCCACCTCGGCGGCGGTGTTGTCGTCCACTTTCTTGATTTTTATCTTGCCTTTTTCGTTGGCTTTGAGGATAGAGTCGATGAGCACATCGGTGGTGACGCTGTAGGGGAGCTCAGTGATGACGATGGCCTTGCGCTTCTCGTCGTAGTGCATTTTGGCACGTATGCGCAGACGTCCGCCGAGGGCGCCGTCGTTGTAGCGGCTCACGTCGATGAGACCGCCGGTGGGGAAGTCGGGGAAGAGCTCGAAGGGCTCGTCCTGCAGCACCTTGATGCTGCCCTCCAGCAGCTCGCAGAAATTGTGGGGCAGGATGACCGAGGTCAACGTGACGGCGATACCCTTGGTGCCTTGTGCCAGCAGCAGGGGGAACTTGATGGGCAGGGTGACAGGCTCCTGCTTACGGCCATCATAGGAGGGCTTCCACTGCGTGGTCTTAGGGTTGAAGACCACCTCCTTGGCGAATTTCGACAGACGCGCCTCGATGTAGCGGCCGGCAGCGGCATCGTCGCCAGTGAGAATATTGCCCCAGTTTCCTTGGCAGTCGATGAGCAGCTCCTTCTGTCCCAAGTTGACGAGAGCATCCTTGATGCTGGCGTCGCCGTGGGGATGATACTGCATGGTGTTACCCACAATGTTGGCCACCTTGGTGAAGCGGCCGTCGTCGGTCTCCTCCATGGCGTGCAGGATGCGGCGTTGCACCGGCTTAAGGCCGTCATCGATATCGGGCACCGAGCGGTCAAGGATGACGTCGGAGGCATAGTCGATCCAGTAGTCTTTGAACATGCCGCTGAGCGAGAGCGTGGTGCCCTGCTCGGGGGGTTCCGGGCTCTCGCCAGCGGAGTCTTGGGTCATATTGTCAATATCTTCGTAATCTTCCATTGTAATTTGGTTGTCATTCTCCTTACTATCCTCACCTTTTGTTGGCATTTCTGAGGGTGCGGTTCCACCGCAATCCGCCGTGATCTTTGTCACGGTTCCAGAGCACCCACTTGGCCTTGCCGGCGATGTGGTCTTCGGGTACAAAGCCCCAGAAGCGGCTATCCTGGCTGCCGTGGCGGTTGTCACCCATCATCCAGTAGTAGTTCTGTTGTACCGTGTAGCGGTCGGTGGCGATGCCGTTGATGTAGATAACGCCGTCGCGCACCTCCAGCGTATTGCCCTCGTAGGCGGTGATGACGCGCCGATAGAGGGGCAGGTTATCCAGCGTAAGGTGTAGTTCCTCTCCTTTCGCGGGGATGTGTATGGGGCCGAAGCTGTCAAGGCTCCAGCGGTAGCGCGGATCCGAGGGGAAGAGGTTATAGGCGGAATCATAATCGGTGTAGTGCATTCGTTCCACCGACAGTACGCTGGAGCGCTTCTGCAGCTCCTTCACAGCGTCGGAGGTCAACGGCAGGCCCATCAGCACCGTGTTACCGGCGATGTCGTGCTGCACGAACAGCCTTTCCATATCCTCCTGGCTCACACCACAGGCGTCGAGGTGCGGCGTGGGATTAACCCCACCGGCGAACACCACCATGTGGTGGAACTGGGCTTGCTCGGGAGTCTCGACGGGCTTGCCATTGATGTGCACCACCTGATCCTTCACTTCGAGGTCCTCGCCAGGGAGACCTACACAACGCTTAATGTAGTGTTCACGCTTGTCGACGGGGCGTACCACGATGCCCCCCAAGCGCTGGCCATAGAGCACCGCCGAGCCATCCAGAACCGCCTCGCGGCCACATTGGCGCACGGCGTCATAGTAGGTCACCTCACCACCCGGATAGGCAAGCAGCACAGTGTCACCTGCGGGGAAGTTGAAGACCACAGCATCGAAGCGTTTCACATGGGTGTAACCCGGAAAACGGTAATACGGCAAACGCGGATTGTCGATGTACGACTTGGCATGCGTGCCCACAATGGTGTTGTGCATCAAGGGCAGAGCCAGAGGGGTCTGTATGACACGCGGCCCGTATGCCATCTTGCTCACCAACAGGTGGTCACCCACCAGAAGGCTCTTCTCCATACTCGACGAGGGAATGGAGAAAAGTTCGAAGACGAAGGCGCGGATGAGCACGGCAGCAATGAGGGCATAGATGAAAGCCTCTGTCCAGTCGCGCCCGTCGGAGACACGCATCGGAGGCTCCACACGCGGGTCGTGATAGGAGGCCACCCAACGCTCGCCGCAACGTTTGGGGAGGACAAAACCCAGCTTAGCGCCGCCAGCCGCGGAAGATGATGCACCCACCTGGTCATTGGCGTCTCCCGCCGCCGAAGCTTCCGTGACACGCGGTTTCTCCTCTGGCAACAATCCCAACCAAGGCAGGTAGAAGCAGGGCAGCAGCACTCCGACCAGCTGCTCCCAGAAGCCGTAGCGGCGGAACACACGGGCGGTCTCGCACACCAGCAGACAGAACTGGAAGATATTCAAACCGGGGATAAGCATCCCAACAAACCAGAACCACCGTTTGCCGCAGAGGCGCACCCATAGCCACACGTTCCACAAGGGCACGAAGGCTTTCCACACAGCCACAGAGGCCTTGCGAAACACCAAACCCAGGCCCACCAGGGTGCCCAGCACATAGATCATCAAGAGAAGTTCGTATACCATATTTTCGCTTTTTGTCTTTTTGTCTTTTCCACTTTTAGTTTTTGAAACACCGCGAGCAACTTCTGTTTCTCGTTGTTCCAATCCATATCGGCGCGCGCCTCAGCAAAGTCCTCGTCGCTCCACTCGCGTGCCAACACCCGCTCTATTGCCTCTACCAGCGCCTGCACCTCAAAACAATCTTCACTTTCCACTCTCCTCTTTCCACTTTTCATCACCTCCCCCACCCCAAAGCGACGCACCACAGCGGCCATCTCAGGCAGATCGCTGACCACCATAGGCACTCCGGCGGCCACAAAGTCACCGATGCGGTTGGGCAGGGCGTAGTGGTAGTTGAGACCTCGGTCTTCGAGCATCACCAGGCCCACCGATGCCTGCGGCGTGAGGCGCTCCAGGTCGGCAGGCAACAGACGCCCCAAGAAGACGATGCGGTCGCGCCACGGTTTCGTGGCAGCAAGGGTTTGCATCTCTTCCATCACATCGCCGACACCCGCCACCACAAGGCGGCATTGCGGCAAGCGCCCTACCGCCTCAATGGCCCAATCTATACCGCGTCCCACATTGACGGCACCTTGATAGAGCAGCATTTTGAGTTTTTGCCCCCCTACTCCGGAGTCTTCGCTTTGTGGTTCGTGATCCAAATCAGAAGGGCGCGACCCACAATCAGGCACGTTTCTCACCACCGTCATCTCCACACCGTAGCGCTGGCGGTAGTAGTCGGCCAGGCTTTGGCACACGGTGATATTGGCATCACAACGCGGCATCAGGAGCTTTTCGAACATCTCCCACACGCGCTTCACGCCATTCCGTCCCACCAACTCAGGCACCTCGGGGAATATCTCGTGCGAATCCATCACGAGGCATTTGCGTCGCAAACGCGCCGCCAGCCAACAAGCCGGCAACGTGTCGGTATCGTTGGCCCACACCACATCGCATTGCTCACCCAACAGGCGCCACAGCAGACGCAGGTTGTATTCGGCATAGAAGCGCCAGCGTCGCGGCGCACGCACCCTAAGGTCCTTGCGCCCGATGAGCGTCACATCCATACCCGCCGCACGCAGGGTGGCAGCATGGCGCAACACACGCCGGTCGGTCAGCAAATCGTTGGTGACCGCCATCACGACTCTCGCCCCTCTATTTATATTATTATTCAAAATTACCCTCGTAACGCAATAGTTTTTTTTTTCGTATTTTTGCGTCCGACTTTTTTATCAACAACCTGTGCGCAAACCGTCTATTCTACTCACTCTCTTGCTGCTAACCGTCCTCTTGGCGGCCTCCTGCAGCCATCGTCAGATGCCGCCCTCCGAACCGCTCGCGCCACCTCCCGTCAAAGAGCAAGTGTGGCAGCTGGTGCGCATGCAAGGCAAGGCGGTGGACACCGATGGGAAAGTACCCACATTGGTGTTCAATCCAGAAGCCTCAACAGCCTCTGGCATAGCTTTCTGCAACCACTACTCCTTCGCCTGTTCGCTACGCGCCAATGGCGACCACTATGACCTGCAACTCACCCCCTGGGGCAGCACCAAAATGGCCTGTCCCGAAGCCGATATGAACGCCGAACAGCGCTATTTCTCCCTCCTCGAAAAAGCCTCCGCACTCCGCCTCACAGCAACCACCCTCACCCTCCTGCGCGGCAACCGCGAAACCCTCTACTTCGAACTTCGGAACAACCCATAGCCAACCAACCACCCCTCCCATGCGCCTCTCCTACAAATACCACACCTTTTTTGTCACCCCACACATACTAAGATGGCTCAAACAGCGTTTCCGTTATGTGCGTGCCGCGGGGGGCATTGTGACCGATGACAATGGCCTCCTGCTGCTCATCCGCCGCAACGGCCGGTGGGACCTCCCCAAAGGCAAGGTAGAAGAGGGCGAGACGCTCCGCCAGGCAGCGCTTCGCGAGGTGGAAGAAGAAACAGGCATCACGTGTGTTTTTGACTCCCCAATCAAGAACCCCACATGCCTGAAGACCTACCACATCTTCAACCTCTACGGTGGATGGCATCTGAAGCAGACGGCATGGTTTCCTATGCACACACAAGATGCTCATCCACAAGGCGTCCCGCAAGGCGAGGAGGGCATCTCCGAGGTGGCTTGGTGCACCCCCGAAGAGTGGCTCAAAAGGCTACAAAAATCCTACGGCACGCTACGCATTGTTTCCCAACACTTTATTGACAGCTGCTCTATAGTTGCTCTATAGTTGCTCTATACCTTCCCTATATCACCTCCCAGTTATATCCTTGTCAGCTCCTAGATCGTCCCATGAATCCCCTCTCGCAAATAGCCCTCACCTTGGTGCCTCAACTCAGCGCTTCGCGCATCCGCCACCTCGTCGGGCAACTGCAAGGCGACGACCCCTTCAATCTCCCTCTCGCAGCGCTGGTCGACGTGCTGAGGGGCGATAGCGAAACAGCACAGAGCATAGCGTCAAAACACACTCTTCAACAAGCCGAACAGCAGCTGCTTTTCTGCGAAAAAAACCATATCCGTACCCTCTTCTTCACCGATTCCAACTATCCCTCCCGACTCAACAGAGCCGACACCAACGACTGCCCCGCCCTGCTCTACGTCATGGGCACTGCCGACCTCAACGCCGAGCGCAGCGTCGCCGTGGTTGGCACACGACGTGCTACGCCGTGGGGATGCAGCACCACCGAGCGCCTCATACACGAACTGGCACCCCACTCCACACCCATCGTCAGCGGCCTTGCCTACGGCATCGACACCGCCGCACATCGCGCAGCCATCGCCTGCGGCCTCCCCACCATCGCCGTGCTGGCTCATGGCCTCGACCGTATCTACCCTCCGGCAAACCGCAACCTCGCTCAGCAGCTACTGGAACATGACGGTGCCTTGGTCACCGAATACCCTATGGGCACCACGCTCAACGCCCGTTTCTTCCCCGCACGCAACCGCATCATCGCTGCTCTGGCCGACGCCACGGTGGTGGTGGAAGCAGCAGAAAGGGGCGGCGCACTCATCACCGCCGAAATGGCTGTCGGCTACCACCGCCCTCTCTTCGCCGTACCCGGCCGGCCCGACGACACCTACTCCCGCGGCACAAACAATCTCATAGCCTCGCGGCGCGCCGCCCTGCTGCGTGGCGCCAACGACATCGCCGCCCAGCTCGATTGGCCATCCCCCGGCCAACAGTTCTCATTGCAAATCGAAAGTAAATAATCATAATATCCTCCATAAATGAAAAAAATACTGCTTTTCGCACTCCTCCTGCCCTTGGCATCCTGTGAAGCGCCCCTGGAACAACGCGAATACCGCGCCGCCGACGGCAGCGTGGCCGCCACCGCCATGTGGCGCGGCGACGACAGCACCCTGGCCGACTGGCAGTTCAAAGGGGCCGACGGCCTACCGCTGGTGCCCGGATGCGACTCCCTGCGCGTGATAGAGCGCGGCCCCGAAGGGCACCCCATGACGGTATGTTTCTTCACACCCAATGGGCAGCGCTGGATGCAATTCTATTCCACCATGGCGCTGCGCAGCGTCGGCGTGGTGCGCAACGGCATGCGCGACGGAGTGTGGACCTTCTATCACGCCAACGGAAACAAGCAGAGCGAGTGTACCTTCGTGAACGGAAAAGAAGAGGGCGACTACCGCGTCTTCCGCGACAACGGCGTGCCCTACTACGTCGGTCGCTATCACAACGGGCAACGCATTGGCACATGGGAAATATACAACAGCGACGGCACCCTCGCCACCACTCACGACTATGGCAATTGAACTCTTCCCTCTCATCACGCGACGCATAGGCCTTGAAGCCGACCGGCTGGGACTCGACGCCTACATCGTGGGCGGCGTGGTGCGCGACTACCTGCTGCAGCGACCCTGCACCGACATCGATATCGTTTGCGTCAGCCGCAACCCCATCGACACCGGCGAGAGCGACGTGCACATCGGCATAACATTGGCAAAAGCATCCGCCGAAGTGCTGGGAGGCAGCCGCGTGGCAGTATTCAAAAACTTCGGCACAGCATCGTTCCGCCTCACGCTCGATGGTCACGAATACGACATCGAATTTGTGGGCGCTCGACGCGAAAGCTACCGCCACGAAAGCCGCAAACCCATCGTCGAAAACGGCACCCTCGACGACGACCAGCGGCGGCGCGACTTCACCGTCAACGCACTGGCGGTATGCATCAACGACGACCGCTTCGGCGAACTCATCGACCCCTTCGGCGGCCTCCACGATCTCGACCAAGGGATACTGCGAACACCTCTCGACCCCGACATCACCTTCAGCGACGACCCACTGCGCATGATGCGCGCCGTACGTTTCGCGGCACAACTCGGTTTCCGTATCGACGACACCACATTCGAGGCCATCAAGCGCAACGCCTCGCGCCTCGCCATCGTATCCGCCGAGCGCATCACCGCCGAACTGAACAAGATAATCCTCTCCCCCACACCCTCGCTGGGCCTCAAACTCATGCAGAAGAGCGGCCTCCTACCACTCGTGCTACCCGAAGTGAGCGACCTCGCCGGCGTAGAAACCATCGACGGACACGGCCACAAAGACATCTTCTACCACACCCTCCAGGTACTCGACAACATAGCGAATAGCGACGCTGACGCACCAGACAATCCTCATCTCTCAACGCCAAACCCTAAACTCTGGCTACGCTGGGCCGCCCTGCTGCACGACGTAGGAAAACCCGGCGTCAAACGCCACGACCCCAAGCTGGGATGGACATTCCACGGCCACGAAGCTCGCGGCGCACGTATGGTCAAACGCATATTCCGCCGTCTGCGACTGCCTCTCGGCGACGAACTGCGCTACGTCGAAAAACTCGTCATGCTGCACATGCGCCCCATCGTGCTCTCCGAAGAGGAAGTCACCGACAGCGCCGTGCGACGCCTCCTCTTCGAAGCCGGCGACGACATCGACGACCTCATGCTCCTCGCCTCGGCCGACATCACCAGCAAGAACCCCGACAAGGTTCGCCGCTACAGAGCCAACTTCGAACTCGTCAAACGCAAACTCGTCGAACTCGAGGAGCGCGACCGCATCCGCAACTTCCAGCCACCCGTCAGCGGCGACGATATCATGCAAACCTTCGGCATAGGACCCTGCCACGAAATAGGCATCATCAAAGAAGCCATCAAAGAAGCCATCCTCGACGGCGCCATCCCCAATGACCGCGACGCAGCATGGAAGATGATGCTCGCCGAAGCGGCCAAACTGAATCTCAAACCTGTAAACAACGAACCCTAACCCCATCCACTCCTCCCCCTACTCCATCTAATCATATTCAACTTTTTTTCTTACCTTTGCACCCTCATTTGAACACATATTAACACACATAAACAACATGAAAAAAACCCTCTTAAGCATTGCTACTATGGCAGTTATCGCTACCGGTTGTCAGCAGAAAAAAGAGCTCACATCGGGCATCAATGTTGACAATTTCGACACCACAGCACGCCTGCAGGACGACTTCTACCAGTATGCCTGCGGTGGCTGGATGAAAAACAACCCCCTCGACGCAGAACACTCGCGCTACGGCGCCTTCGACGTACTCGCCGAGAACGCTCTCAAGAACATCAACGGCATCATCGACAGCGTCAGCAACAACCAGAACGCTGCCGGCTCGCTGGCCGACAAGATTGCCACACTCTACAACATCGGCATGGACAGCGCCAAGCTGCAGGCCGACGGCGCAGCACCTCTCATGCCCTACCTCCAGGAAATCAGCACCGTGAAAACACTCGGCGACGCTTGGAATGAACTCCTCAAAATGCACCGCCGCGGCAACCACGTGCTCTTCGGCATCTTCGGCGAAGCCGACAAAGACGACGCCAAAATGTGCATCGCTTGGGCCTATCAGAGTGGCCTCGGCCTCGGCGACCGCGACTACTACCTCCTCGACGAAGGCAACAACAAGAAAATACGCGAGGGTTACATCGACCTCATGACCAAAGAGTTCGCACTCGCCGGCTACGACAAACTCAGCGGCATCAGCGCCGACAAACTGGCCAAGATGGTAATGGCTTTTGAAACACGCCTCGCCAAGAGCCAGAACACACAGCTCGAAAACCGCAACCCACAGGCCACCTTCAACCGCTACACCGTGGAAGAAGCTGCCACCTTCGCACCCAACATCGACTGGCGCGGATACTTCGAGACAATGGGTATCCTCGACGGCATGAAGAGTTTCAACATCGCACAACCCAAATACTTCACCGAGGTCAACAACGTGCTGAAAGACACCGACGTCGAAACACTCAAAGCCTACTTCGCATGGCATGAGATCAGCAGCGCAGCCTCCTACCTCAGCGACGACTTCGTCAACGCCAACTTCGACTTCTACGGCCGTCTCCTCAGCGGACGCGAGGTCAACCGCCCCCGCTGGAAACGCGTCACCTCCACCGTCGAAGGCGCCATGGGAGAAGCTCTCGGTCAGCTCTACGTCGAGCGCTACTTCCCCGCCGAAGCCAAGAGCCGCATGGAGACCCTCGTGCAGAACCTCATCACCGCCCTCGGTCAGCGCATCGACATGGCCACATGGATGACCGACGCCACCAAAGCCAACGCGCACAAAAAACTCAACACCATCTACATCAAAATCGGTTACCCCAACAAGTGGCGCGACTATAGCGGCCTCGAAATCAAGAACGATAGCTACTACGCCAATGTCGTACGCAGCAACGAGTTCGACATGGCCTACAGCTTCAGCAAAATCAACAAACCCGTCGACAAAGACGAGTGGCTCATGACGCCTCAAACCGTCAACGCCTACTACAACCCCACCACCAACGAGATCTGCTTCCCCGCAGCCATCCTCCAGCCCCCGTTCTTCAACATGCAGGCCGACGAAGCCGCCAACTATGGCGCCATCGGTGTGGTCATCGGTCACGAACTCACCCATGGTTTCGACGACCAAGGCCGTCAGTACGACGAGAACGGCAACCTTAACGACTGGTGGAGCGAAGAGGACGCCAAAAACTTCGACAACAACAAGCAGCTCCTCATCGACGCTTTCAACAACTGCATAGCCCTCGACGATCCCGAACTCGGCCTCATCCACGGCGACGGCGAGAAGACACAGGGTGAGAACATCGCCGACAACGGCGGCCTCCACGTCAGCTACCTCGCCATGCAGAACGCCATGCAGAAAGGTCAGGTCAACAAAGAGCAGATGGACGGCTTCACGCCCGAGCAGCGCTTCTTCCTGGCTTACGCAGCCGTCTGGGCCTCCAACATTCGCCCCGCAGCAGCCCTCCAGCTCACCCAGATGGATGTCCACTCGCTGGGTCGCAACCGCGTCAACGTCGCCCTGCCTCAGGTCACCGAGTTCATCGACGCCTTCGGCATCAAGGAAGGCGACGGCATGTGGCTCGCCCCCGAAAAAAGAGCCCTCCTCTGGTAATCACCATACTTACCAATACACACATTGTAAAAGCGAGGTCGCCTAGAGAGGCGGCCTCGCTATTATTATTCACACTTGCCTATCCATCCCCCCTCCATTTGCTACCGCACAACAATCAGAGTACCGCTATACTGTGCTCCCGATTGATGCATGACAACATAATAGACCCCCTCGGGATATCTTGCTATAGAAAAGCTCTTGTGCGACGTATTCATTACTATTTCCTCCATCAAGCGACCTGTTTCATCAATGATTGTAAGCTTGGCAGGAAGAGCCGAGGAGGGCACTTTTATATTCACCATGTCGTCAGCAGGATTTGGGAACATCTCGATGCTTCCACCCTCCTCTACCCCATCTATGGCGACCGTGTTAGATAACCGAAAATAGATTGGCATCGACCACGCTCCGTACACCACCGTATCAACATGATACCTACAAGTGTGATGGAGTGCCTGACGGATGCGTGCATAATAAAGAACACCCCGTTCCAACCCGTCTATTCGCAAGACAGTATCACCAACTGGCACCGTGCGGATCATCGTATCAACCGTATAAATTCCCACTTCATAGGCCGAACTGTCCGTGGTATTATACCACCCATAATCCTGCATATCATCCCATCCGAAGTCCACATAATCATAACCCTGTGTCTCACGATGAAATCCAGTCACTGCTTGTGCTTGCGGCCGGTCCGAATGCAAAATAGGAAATGCCCAACAACCCTGGGGAGCCTCTGCACAAACGGTACCGCTTCTTCTCCCATATGCATAGCATACAACTGGGCAGTCTGGTGAGTTATGCATCAATCGATAATAGCGATAAAAATTAGTATTGTTGCCAGCATAATTCTGCGATATAAAAATGAAAGATTCATCATCCAAATATGGTTCCAATTTGTCAAAATATAGTTCATAGCAGGGGAAGTATACCATGCCATGACAATATTGTCGTCGATCCGCAGAAACATCACACATAGCCCCAAAAGTCGTCTTTCTTATTGTCATTTCGTTTACATCTTCCTTTGCTATTTCTTGAAATGAAGATGCATTCACCTTCCTCGCCATCCCAACTTCAACCGTATCAAATTGACCAGACGTCTCCCCAACTACCGCTATACCATAGACTCTCAACGAATCATCCGAAAAAGTCGGAAAATAATGCGTAAGCCCCCACAGATGAAGCGTCATGAACTCTGTAAAATCTCCATGGGGAATAAAATAATAAGCCGAATCCCCATAGTTAATTGTATCCTGTGTCCTTCCAACAGAAATGGAACAAAACAAAAAAATAAAACAAGCAACCCTTTTCATAAACCTATTTATTAATCGTTGAACATATCACATCTAATGGCATTGTTAATCTCTCCTCATTACTTAGAAGGAACACTAAAAGTATCAGCTGTATTGTAACAACAATTTTTTCATATCATCCCAGTATTGATTTTGCAGCAAAAATATGAAAAAAAAAAAAAATAAAATAGCAAATTCTTCAAACTATTATTTCAAGCGCAAAAACTGGAGATAATCATTTATCACCCACAATAATATATATTTCACTTCGTTATAAAAGTCATGAAGACAACGACCATCGCAGATGTAGTATCATGGCTCGATACCACATTCCACCCCGAGTATCAAGAAAACTACGACAACGCCGGCTTCCTCCTCGGCGTAGGCTCCACTCCCTACCACGGCGCACTCGTGGCCCTCGACCTCACACCCGAGGTTATCGACGAGGCAGTCGACCTGGGACACAACCTCATCGTCACACACCACCCATTCATCTTCTCCGGCATAAAACGCCTCACCGACCGTACAGAAACTGGGCGTATGGTCATAAGCCTCGTCCGCAACAACATGGCCGTCTACGCCGCCCACACCAACCTCGACAACCTTCCCTGGGGCGTCAGCGGCATCCTCGCCGAAAAACTGGGCCTCCAGCACTGCTCCATCCTAAAAGAGAACGAGGCAAATATCGGATCCGGCATCGTTGGCGAACTCCCCGAACCCATGTCAGCCGACGCCTTCCTACTGAGAGTAAAAGAACTGACACACCAGCCATCCATTCGCACCTCCCTCCACGACCCCAAAAAAAAGATCCTTCGCATCGCCCTGTGCGGCGGCGCAGGAGCCGATTTCCTTCCCGATGCTATCGCGGCGCATGCCGACCTCTACCTCACCGCCGACCTCAAATACCACGACTTCCAACGCCCTGAGGGACGACTCATTCTCGCCGACGCCGGACACTATGAGACAGAGCAATTCGCAAAAGAAATAATTTGTCATGCAATATCAGAAAAATTTATTAATTTTGCATGCTCAATTTCCCGCAAACAGGGAAGCATTATTCAATATATATAGTTGACAATCAAGAATTAAATACAATATGGCAAAGAAAGTCAGCACGAAGAAAGAAGAGAAGGCGGAAGCCCAAGTCATCTTGCGCCCCGATGTGGACGTAGCGGTGGAAAAACGCCTCGTGGCACTCTACACTCTGCAGAGCGTAGATAGCGAGATCGACAAGATTAAAATCATCCGTGGCGAACTGCCGCAGGCCGTACAAGACCTCGAAGACGAAATTGCAGGCCTGAACACCCGCATTGACAATTTCAACGCCGACATCAAAGAGACGGAAACGGCCTGCAAGACCCGCACGACGGAGATTGCTGACCACGAGGAGATGATCAAAAAATACGAGAAACAGCAGGAGAATGTGCGCAACAACCGCGAGTTCGAGTCGCTGGCCAAAGAAATAGAATTTCAACATCTTGAGATACAACTCTGCGAACGCAAGAACAAAGAAGGCGCAGCCAAGATAAAAGAACTGAAGGAGCACATAGCCACTGCACAGACGCTGGTAGAAAGTCGCACCAAAGACCTCGAAGCCAAACGCGAAGAGCTCACCTCCATCATCGCTGAAACCGAGAAAGACGAGAAAAAACTGCTGGCCAAATCGAAAGAACAAGAACAATACATTGACGAGCGTTACCTGACAGGCTACAAGCGCATCCGCAGCGCAGCACGCAATGGCTTGGCCGTCGTCACCATCGACCGCGACTCCTGTGGCGGCTGCTTCAGCAACATACCTCCCCAGCGCCAGATGGAGATCAAGATGCACAAGAAAGTGATCGTCTGCGAGAACTGCGGCCGCATCCTCGTCGACGACGACATCGCTACAAAAGCAAAAGCTCAATTAGGAAAATAACGGCAAATGTTTATTTAAACGGCGAATTGAACAAATTACGAGGATTTTGCTTGCGCAAGCAAATTAACCGCAATTGACCTGCGACAGCCTAAATTAGCTAAATTCGTTTAATTAGCCGTTAAAAAAAGAAAAGTATATGACGTTCACATTCGATCCCGAACAAAAACTCACCCTGGACAAAATTCAGGAGATCATCGATAAAAAAATGACGCTAGCCTTGAGCGACGAGGCAAAACGCCGTATTGAGAAATGCCGCAACTACCTGAACCAGAAGATGGAAACCCAGAAGGTGCCCATCTACGGCGTCACCACCGGTTTCGGCAGCCTTTGCAACATCAGCATCAGCAAAGAGCAGCTCAGCCAGCTGCAGAAAAACCTCGTGATGAGCCACGCCTGCGGCGTCGGCGACGAGGTGCCGCAAGATGTTGTCCGCCTCATGCTGCTGCTCAAGGTCCAGAACTTCTGCTTCGGTTACAGCGGTGCACAGTTCCAGACCGTACAGCGTCTCATCGACTGCTACAACGAGGACGTGCTTCCCGTAGTCTACCAGCAGGGTAGCCTCGGCGCCAGCGGCGACCTCTGCCCCCTGGCAAACCTTATGCTCCCCGCCATCCTCGGCCTCGGCGACGTCTACTACAAGGGCCGCCGCTGCGACGTCAAGGAAGTCTATGCCGAGAAAGGCTGGCAACCTATCGAGCTGCAGAGCAAAGAAGGTCTCGCCCTGCTGAACGGCACACAGTTCATGAGCTCCTTCGCCGTATGGAGCCTCCTCAAGGCCCGCCGCCTGAGCCGTCAGGCCGACATGGTGCTCAGCCTCTCGCTCGACGCCTTCGACGGCCGCATCGAGCCCTTCTACGAGAGCCTCCACATGGTGCGCCCC
>CACZRR010000047.1 GCA_902783595.1 uncultured Bacteroidota bacterium | reverse complement strand
GTAGATGTCGCCTACCTCCTGTTGCAGGGCACGTAGTTCGTCGTCGACCATCAGGTCGCTCTTGTTGAACAGGATGGCTGCGGGGATGTGGTAGGCCTCGGCGGTGACGAGGAGTCGGTCGATGAATCCTGTGGAGGTGCGGGGCAGGCCGAGGGTGGCCACGATGCAGAGGAGGTCGATATTGGCGGCGATGACGTGTGTCTGCTTCGAGAGCTTGGTGGCGCGGCGGACAATGTAGTTGCGGCGGTCGTGGACGTCGGTGATGACACCGGTGCCGTCGTCCTGCAGGTCGAAGTCGACAATGTCGCCCACGGCCACGGGGTTTGTCTGTTTGTTGCCGCGCAGGCGGTAGTTGCCGCGCAGGCGACAGTCATATTGCACGCCGTCGGCGTGCAATATGCGGTACCAGCTGCCGGTGGTTCTTATGACAAGTCCTTCATTCATCTTCTTGGTGGCGGTAGTTGTAGGATTTGTAGCCGATGCCGAGGAGGAGGGCATAGCGGTTGACGTTCTGTGGCGACTCGAAGGAGGTGTTGCCAAAGGCGGAGTTGACCTCTGTTCTACGTGTTTATTGCTTCCGTGTGAAAAGCAAAAGCACTGCAAAGATACAAATAAATTTTGTGCTATTGGTAAAAATAGTATCTTTGCACAATTTTATAAGCACTAAGAACTCCTTTTATGAGACTGAAAAATATAACGATAGCCTTGCTATTACTGTTGTCGTCGGGTGTCAGGGCGCAGTTGCGCAGCACTGGTTCTGTGCCGCCCGACCTGAAGATGACGGTGGAGCAGCTTTATTCTGCCGACCTGCAACGGGCGAAGAAATATGCGGGCAGCCGCGGTGCCGACCGTCAGCAGGTGATGGAGGCTTCCTATCAAATCAACAAGATGATGGCCAGCGGCCGCATCCTCTATGGCGACGAGGTGAGCCGCATGGTGGAGCGCATCGCCGACACCCTTCTGAAAGATTACCCCGACCTGCGGTCGGAATTGCGTTTCTACACCGTCAACAGCCCCGAGGTCAATGCCTTCGCCACCGGCCAGGGCATGGTGTTCGTCAACCTGGGTTTGGTGGCGCAGGTCGAGAACGAGGCCCAGCTGGCCTTCATCCTCAGCCACGAGATTATCCACTACTACCGTGCCCATGCTATGGAGGAACTGGTGAAAGACAAGAACCGCAAGAAAAAGCGCGAGACGGATGTGGATTATGACGCCGACAATGTGGAACTGGACCGTTTCCTGCGGTGGCACAACCGCAGCCGCAGCATGGAGAGCGAGGCCGACTCGCTGGGCATCGAGCTCTTCTACCGCCGCAGCCCCTATTACAAAGGGGTGACGGAAGGCGTGTTCGACGTGCTGCAATACGGCGCGCTGCCCTTCGACGACGTGCCTTTCGACACCAACTATTTCAACACGCCCTACTACCAGCTCACGGGTTGCTGGCTCCACGAGGTGACGGGCATCACCAGCCGCGACAACTACGACGACAGCCGCAGCACGCACCCCAACATCCTCACGCGCCGCCGCCAGTGCTCGGCATTGCTGCACGGCAAGAAAGGCGAGACCTTCGTCACCATTAGCCAGACCGATTTCGAGGCCTTGCGCGAGAAGGCACGCATGGAGTGTGTGCGCCAGGAGGTTATCCACGGGCAGTATGCACGCGCGTTCTACAACGCCTGGCTGCTGAAACGCAATCTGCAGAACGACGTTGCGCAGCTCGACCGCTACATGGCCTACGCCCTCTACGGCTACGCGCTGCACCGTGTCCACGAGACCATCGTCTCGCAACAGGACTACACGCTGGTGCAGGGCGAGAGCCAGCAGGTGTACTATGCCTTGCAGAACATGAGTGTCGAGGAGATGCTTCTCGTTGCGCTGCATGCCGTCTGGCAGGCCCACTTGACCTATCCCGCCAATGGCGACTATGCCCTGATGGCCGATGACCTGATGGAGCAGCTCCGCTTCGCCGCCAAGCGCAGCAGCGAGGACTATCTGTCGGAAGTTTCCGATAATTCGGAGTATTCTGGAAAATCAGAGAATTCTGAGGGTTCGGAGACAATCTCGAAATACGACCGCATCCGTCAGAAACGCAAGACCCAAACCGAGAGCACGCCGACCTCCTACGCTTTAACCGACCTGATGAAGGCCGACAGTACCTTCGACGACCTCCTGGCGAGTCACCTCGACGGCACCGTCGACACCACGCGCGTCGCCGACACCGTGGGGAGAAACGGCCTGATGGTGTTCAACCCGGTCAGCTTGGTCTTCAGCGACCAGAGCGACCAGATAAAGGTGGCCAAGAGCGCTGCGGTCGAGCGCCGCCTCACGCGGCGCATCATGGGCGCCGCCGAGCGTATCGGCATGCATGGCGTCGACTTTTCCGACGACGGCCTGCACCAGATGGTCTCCGACACGCAATACAACGACTTCATGACCCTTTGCGAGTGGATGAACGAGTTCTGGCTCACTAAAGGCAGGTTCCGCATCCAGCGCATGACGCAGCCGATGATGGACGACCTCACGGCGCGCCACGATGCCCGCGAGGTGAACCTCACGGCGATGCTCAATGTCGAGAATTGCCGCGGCGAGGCATCCATCACCTCGGCCATCTTCATCCCCACTATTCCCCTGACCCTGATAGGCATGTTCACCGGCATCGAGAAGACCGCCCTGGCCACCATCTCGGTCGATGCCCGCGAAGGCAAGATACTCTCGCGGCAGACCTACAGCTATGGCGTGGCTGACCACAACGACCTCCTCGACGGCATGCTCTACGACAGTTACCGTCGCGCCACCACCGGCAAGCTCCCCAAGGGCTTCCTGGGGCGTCGGCTGAATATCTCGGGCGGTGTGAACCTGGGCCTCTCTGGCGCGCGTCCCATCCGTCGGGGGCATATCTTCGCCTTCACCCCCTGGGCGGCGATAGAGTATGCCATCCAGCGCAACCGCTCTCTCGTGGTCTCGGCGCGCTACCACAAAGCCTACGACGATGTGGTGGAGTCCGACTGGCGCGGCATGCTGTTCGGCCTCATCGGCGATGACTGGGATGAGCCCAGCACCGACACCAAGCCCGTGTCGCGCAGCATGTGGACCTTCAACCTCGACATGCGGCACTATCCGCGCAGCGACTTCGCCCCGCTGGGCCTCTATTATTCCTATGGCCTCCACTGGATTCACATGTCGGAGCTCGACGGCGACGGCGGTGTCAACACCTTCGGCATCCACGGCGGCGTGGGACGCAACTATGTCTTCTTCGACCGCCTGGTACTCAACTACGAGGTCAGCTATGCCTACACCTACGGTTTCCTCAAGGTGATTGGCTTCACCAAGGACACCCGTCCCAACGCCCACTACGGCGACGCCATCTATTCCAACCTCATCACCATCCGCCTCGGCCTCGGTTTCCTCCCATTCTAGTATTATGAAACGCCTCCCAATACTCCTGCTGCTTCTGTTGACGCTCTCCGCCGGTGCGCAGTACTGGAACAATCTGGAGGTGTACCGGCTGAACAAGTTGAAGGCTCACGATCGTGTAGTCCCCGACAGCAAGCCGGGCTACTTATACGGCCACCAGTGGTACATGAGCCTCAACGGCACTTGGCGCTTCGCCTACTTCGACAACCCCTCCAAGGCCACCCTTAACCCGTCGCATTGGGACAGCATCCGAGTTCCCGGCAATGTGGAGCTGCAAGGCTTCGGAGTGCCGGTGTATGTCAACATGAAGAATGAGTTCCCCAGTAACCCGCCATACGCGCCCACCGACTACAACCCCACCTATGTCTACTCCCGCACCTTTGAAATCCCCAAACATTGGCAAGGGCGGCGCACCATCATCAAGTTCGGCGCCGTCAAGTCGGCTATGTACCTCTACATCAATGGTCGCGAGGTGGGCTACAGCGAGGACTCGAAGACCCCTGCCGAATGGGACATCACCAAATACTTGCGTGACGGCAGTAACGACCTCAAGGTGAAGGTGCTGCGGTGGTGCGACGGTAGCTACCTCGAATGCCAGGACATGTGGCGCATGAGTGGCATCACACGCGACGTTGAGCTCTACTCGGTCCCCAAAACCTATATCACCGACATCAAGGTCATCGCCGACATCGATACCAACGACTGGACAAAGGGATTGCTT
>CACZRR010000046.1 GCA_902783595.1 uncultured Bacteroidota bacterium | reverse complement strand
GATAGCCGCCGACACCACGCACTACAAGGTGGTGGTGCTCACCAGCCCCTGCTGCGGCTACTGTGTGCTGAGCATGCGCGACGTCTACCCGCAGAAGATGACCGAGTGCGACAGCAGCCTGGTGCGCTGGTACTTCGTGGTGGAGAGTTACAGCTCGGCACAGTATGCGGACGAGCTCTACCGCTCCTACCACATCGACTCGCCCCGCTACTGGATCGACGACACCCTGCCGCAGTACCAACCTTTGATGGTGAAGAATATGTGGACGGTGGTGTGGAACATCCTCTGGCATTATGGCCAGTCCTACGAGGAACTGGGCTGGGAAATGGCCGACGACCGACTGAACAATATCGTCAACGCCATCGCCCCACAGCCGCAAACAATTACCAGCGTCGACGGCATCCCCACCACCTTGCTGCTCGACCCGCGGGGTCGCATGAAATGCACCTATACCATCAAGGATGACGGCACCGCCACTTTCGGCCCTACCGACATCCATGACATCACCGTCCCAGTCACCGAACTGGAGTTCGGCAAGGTCGACACCATCTCATTCCTACCCAAAGTATGCACTCCAGACGGGAAATGCAATTAACCAGCAGAAAGAAACTGAAGATGATAAACCACCCGTTTGTCATACTGAAAGAGCGACATCTGCACACATGGCAGAATTATTTTGTGTAGAATGGATTTCCCTCCATTTGCTAATTGCAAAAGAACGCGACGAAGGATCCTATTGTTGGCCCCCCCAATAAATGGAAACCGACTTTTTTATCTTACTCGACAATATTTGGGTGGTTAAGTAGTTATAAATTATTTATGCAATAGCCACAATTACCATCTTTTTAACTACTATTTTTTGATAAAACAAAATGGCTATGACACCGAAATCAATTGATTGGAAGAAAGAAACCCTCGATTATACGTTTCTCGTTCTCGGCAGCGCCCTGTTTGCCGTGGCCGACGTGATGTTTGTCAACCCCTACCACCTGGCACCAGGAGGCGTCTATGGCCTCGCCAATGTGTTCTACGCCCTATGGGGATGGAAAATCTCGCTGGCCGGCGTCTGCATGGACATCCCTCTGCTCATCATCGGCACGCTCATCTTAGGTCCCAAGTTCGGTGTCAAAACCGTTGTGTCGGTCATCCTCATCCCTATCTTTACCTACATCATGGAAACCACCTGGGGGTACAAGCCACTCATTCACGATGGCCTCTTCGACTCTCCCGACGGCCTGCCCAACTGTCTCAGCTATATGGTGGGTGACGTAGAGCACTACTTCTTGCCCGATATGTTCCTCAACGCTGTAGCCGCCGGACTAATCTATGGCGTGGCTATCGGTGTCATATTCCGCGCCGGCGCCACCAGCGGCGGGTCGGACATTATATCCATGATCATTCACAAGTACACCAAAATCTCGCTCGGCACCGTAGTGCTTGTGGTCGACAGCTGCATTTCCCTGACCACCCTGCTTATCGGCGACATCCGTCTGCCCATCTATTCCATCATTCTCATCTTCATCGAGAGCAAGATCATCGACCTCATCGTCGACGGCATGAAAAGCTACAAAACTATGTTCATCATCACCGACCGCTGCGACACCGTGCGCGACTACATCATCCACGACCTTGACCGCAGCGGCACCTGCCTGGCCGGCACGGGCCTCTACAAAGGGAACGAGCGCAAGATGATCTACGTCACCCTCGACCGAGCCGACATGGTAAAACTCCGCTCCAACCTCCACCGCCTCGACCCCGACGCGTTCGTCAACATCATGGACAGCAGCGAAATTCTCGGTTTCGGCTTCAAAGAGCTGCCAAAAGAATAAATGTTTCTGAAATGTAACATGTTCCCATGAACGACAAGTTTGAAAATACGATACACAAAAGCCTGCACCAGTACCTCCTCGGTGTGAAAGAGGTCGACGAGATGTTACCCGACTGCCCCGATGTGATGGAGAAATGGGTGTCCATCGGACAATCCTATATATCCCCGACGGGGCACGCGAGTTTCGCGACTACCCCGCGGCAAGCATCGGATGGATGATGTACATCGGAATGGCGGTAGCCAAACTGTGGGACGACGAATGGAACATCTACTCCCAGATAGAAGACCTCTACCTCTACATGCACGACAAACGCGGCTACGACGCCCTCGACGAATATATACGTGAGGATGTGCTGATGCTGCAAGGAAAGGCGTCCGACAACACCGAAGCGCTGGTCAGCGAATGCGCCACCCGTGTGCACTACGACTTGTTGCGTGAGCAGATTGAACCCGGCACGAAGGAAGCCTTCGAGGCGTATGTCGCATGCCTGCGACAAATGTACCTCTTTGGCGCCGCCGTACAACTCCACCGCATGGGATACCACATGGAAAAAATACAGTAGAACAGCCGTAGTATGACCTAGGTGCCATGTAGGTGTCATGTAGGTGTCATATAGTAGAAACATCTCCGAACAAACTAACCATCAACGCATTGCACCATATTCCGCCGCCCATACAATCCACACAAATCTGATTATCATCCATTTAGCAATTTGTATAAAATTAACAATCGTTTTTCTTGCGAAGTAGGATTTTATTCGTACCTTTGCAGCCGATTTTGCGCAGAGGAGCTTTCCCTCGAAGGAAACTCTAAGTGAAGAGAGACAAGCGGATATGGCGTAATTGGTAGCCGCGCTAGACTTAGGATCTAGTTCTGTAAGGAGTGGGGGTTCGAGTCCCCCTATCCGCACTAAAAAAAGCAAAAGGTGATAGGGAAAAGGAATATGAGCATTGCAGGGACACACTGGAAGGGTGTGCTGACGATGCTCCTTCTTTTTTTTATCGCGCACGCGCAAGCGAATTATATCATACTCCCCATGGACGAGAGTCAGCGCAACCACCTCAAAGCCTACGGTGTGGCCTACTGGGCACTGCAACATGAGGTGGATGTGACGTGGTTGCTGAACTACCGCGGAGGATCCTTCATGACCAAGTATGCCGACGCTATTGAGCGCGAGTGCCACCTGAGAGGCGTGAGCTGCGAAGTGATTGCCGACGGGCAGAGCAGCGCTATTCTGAGCCACATCGCTGATCCTGGAGTAAACATGGACGCTGTAAAGCTGCAGAAAGCGCCACGCATTGCCGTCTATTCGCCCAAAAGCAAGCTGCCATGGGATGATGCCGTCACCCTGGTGCTCACCTATGCCGAAATACCCTACGATGTGGTGTACGACGAAGAGGTGACGGCAGGGGTGCTGCCCAGCTACGACTGGCTGCATCTACACCACGAGGACTTCACTGGGCAGTACGGCAAATTCTGGGGAAGCCACCACAACCAGCAGTGGTACATTGAGGATGTTCGCACCCAAGAGGAGATGGCGCATCGGCTGGGATACAGCAAGGTAAGCCAACTAAAGCTGGCCGTTGCCAAGAAGATTCGCGACTTCGTCAGCGGTGGAGGGTTCCTCTTCGCCATGTGCTCGGCACCCGACAGCTACGACGTTGCCCTGGCAGCAGAAGGGGTGGACATCTGCGACGTGATGTTTGACGGCGACCCCATGCAACCCCGCGCACAGGAACTACTCGACTACAGCCGCTGCTTCGCATTCAAAGATTTCCGCATCAGCGTCAACCCTAACGAATACGAAATATCCACCATCGACATCGACGACCGCAGCCGCCAACGCACAATAAACGAGAAGAACGACTTCTTCGTGCTCTTCGACTTCTCGGCCAAATGGGATTGGATACCCACCATGCTCACGCAGAACCACACGCGCATCATCCACGGTTTCATGGGACAAACCACCGCATTCCGCCGCCAAACGGTGAAGAGCAACTGCGTCATCCTTGCCGACAACAAGGCTTTCGACGAGGTGCGCTACCTGCACGGCGAATACGGAAAGGGCACATGGACCTTCCTCGGCGGTCACGATCCCGAGGACTACCGCCACTACGTAGGCGACCCTCCAACCGACCTCTCCCTCTACCCCAACTCGCCAGGATACAGGCTCATCCTAAACAACATTCTCTTCCCCGCCGCTAAAAAGGAAAAACACAAAACCTAAAGAGAAGCAAGAGGTTTGTAGCCACAACAAAAAACAAAAAAAAAGAACAACATGAAAAAAACAGACATAATGAGATTGGTGATTGCATTAGCCATACCTCTTACCTCTTTTTTCCTACCCCTTACCTCTCATGCACAAAACGGCACATGGACCCTTTTTGACACGCGAACCAGCGACATCTGCGGCAACAACATTTCGGCCCTTGCCGCCGACGGAGCCGGCATATGGGCGGGAACCTACCAAGGGCTCTGCCGCATGAAGGGGGCCTCATGGACCGACTACGCCATGTTCAACGAAAAACTGGAGAACCAGTCGGTCAACTGTCTCATGATGGACGATCGTGGAGTGCTGTGGATAGGCACCGACGACTACGGCGTCATAGAATGGGACGGCACCAGCTGGACAGAGCACAACGAAGTCACACGGCGCCTAAAGATGAAATTCGTCAAAGAGATGGTGTTCGACCACGACGGGGTGCTGTGGATTGGTGTCACCCTGGGCGGCATAGTGACCTACAACGGCAACGAATGGGAGAAGTATACTCCCGACGACAGCGGCCTGCTGAGCGACTTCATCCTCGATCTGGCTGTCGACCAGACAAATCGTAAATGGATCACCACCAACTCCGGCATCAGCATCTTCGACGGCAAGCGTTGGGCTTCCTTCACCACCGCCAATTCGGGACTACCGGACAATATAGTGCCCACCGTGGCTATCGACTCCAGCAACGTGAAATGGTTCGGCACCCTGGCAGGATTGGCGCGCTATGACGGCAGCACATGGAGGGTGTGGAATACCAAGAACAGCCCCCTGCCCGGCAACCAGGTGAACGATATCTCTATCGACCGCGACGGGCTGCTCTGGATGGCCACCGACGGCGGAGTGGCGGTATTCGACGGAGAGAACAATTGGGTCGTCTTCACCTCGAAAAACAGCGCCCTGCCACAAGGCAATATCTACAAGAGCGCCCACGATGAGCAGGGCAACCACTGGTTCGGTAACGACAGCAGAGGGCTGGCGCGCCTAAGTGGATTCACCATGCCCGCGGCACCCGCCGGCAGCAACAACAGCATCGGAGGCAAGGGACAGGGCGACGAGCAGGTGCGTATCACCCCCTACCTCGACCAAGGATTCATCACAATAGCCTTCCCCAGTAACCGAGCTACGGTGAAATTTGTCAACAGCAACGGTAAAACCGTCAAAAAAGTAGACAACTACGTCGCCGGACAAAAAATAAAGATCGACAGGTTGCCTAAAGGTATGTACACCGTGGTGATTTCATCCTCGCGGGGTGATAAAAAAATCAAATTCAACCTAAAATAAACAAACATCTCGCAATACTAAACCCACAACGTTATGAAAAAAACGCTCCTCCTCGGGATGATAGTACTCTTGGCCGCCATAGGTACCGCCGGCGCCCAGATGCTCAACCCCGCCAAAATCAGCTGCTCGGTGAAAAACACATCGGCCAGTGAGGCCGACCTGGTAGTCACCGTTCGCCTTGATGCGGGATGGCACCTCTACTCTCAATACACCAATGAGAACGGCCCCCTGCCTACGGTATTCGCCTTCAATCCCAGCAACGACTACAAACTGGCGGGATCGGTGAGCGAGCCCATGCCTCACGAGGAGATGGACGAGATGTTCGGCTGCGTGGTGAAATCGTTCGACGGCACCGTAGTGTTCCGCCAGAAGATTGTGCGCCTGGCACAACACGACTTCACCGTGAAAGGCACCATCAGCTACCAACTCTGCAACGATGGCAGCTGCATAGCTCCAGAGGACCACGACCTGATCTTCAAAGTGGCTGGAGCACAGGAAATAGTGACGGAAGGAAATGATGCCCCCGATACGATGGCTGCAGCGCCCACAGCACAGGCACAGGATTCATCCCTAACAAGCACCGTCGCGAATGCCGACGAGGCCTTGCTTCCCGCGACTTCCCCCGAGGAGGGGAAAGAAGGACAAAGCCTATGGATGATTTTCCTCTTGGCTTTGGGTGGCGGCATATTGACGATGTTCACCCCCTGCGTATTCCCGATGATCCCCATGACGGTGAATTTCTTTATGCGTGGCGCTGACAACAAACGCAAAGGCCGTCGCCAAGCATGGATCTTCGGCCTTAGTATCGTAGCCCTCTTCGCCTTCCTCGGAGCCATCCTCACTCTATTCTTTGGTCCCCATGTACTTTACCTCATGGGTACCCACTGGATCCCCAATCTCATCTTCTTCTTCATCTTCTTCATCTTCGCTCTCAGCTTCTTCGGCCTCTTCGAAATCAAGATGCCTGAAAAATGGGTTAACGCCAGCGACGAGAAAGCCGACAAAGGAGGCTTCGCTGCACCTTTCTTCATAGCTCTCACCACCGTACTGGTAAGCTTCAGCTGCACAGGCCCCATCATCGGCACCGCACTCGTAGGCCTCTCCACCAGCACCACCGACCGCTGGGTGAGCCTCATCACCATGCTGGGATTCGGCATTGGATTCGCCGCCCCCTTCACCCTGCTGGCTATCTTCCCCCAGTTCCTGAAGAATATGAAGAGCGGCTCATGGCTGAACACCGTAAAGGTGGTCTTCGCCTTCCTCGAGCTGGCCTTCGGTCTTAAGTTCTTACAGCAGGCCGACCTCTACTGTGGCTGGGGTATCCTGGATCGTGAGATCTACCTATCCCTATGGATCGTCATCTTCGCCCTCCTGGGATTCTATCTGCTGGGCAAATTGCGCTTCAAAGGCGACGACCCCGTGGAGCGCTTGGGAACAGGACGCCTAATGTTGGCCATCATCGACCTGGCCTTTGTGGTATATATGATCCCCGGCCTCTGGGGAGCTCCTCTCAAAGGCCTCAGCGGATTTATGCCCCCAATGGAGAGCCAGGACTTCAACATCGAGAAAATTGTCGTTGACAATATGCCCGCCGCCGGAAACGTCGGCACTCATGCAGGACGGCTGCCAGCTGACCGTAAATATGCCGATCAACTGCATATGCCGCTGGGCTACGAAGCCTTCTTCGACCTCGACGAGGCAAAAGCCTATGCTCGCCAGCAGGGTAAAGCCATCTTCATTGACTTCACAGGCAAAACGTGCGCCAACTGCCGAGAGATGGAACACTACGTATGGAGCGACAGCGAAGTGAAACGCATCCTCAATGAGGACTTTGTGATGGTATCACTCTATTGCGATGTCAATAACATTGAACTGCCAGAGGAAGAGTGGGTGACGGATGACAAAGGCAACGTCATCAAAGACTTGGGGCGCAAAAACTTCAACTACCAGAAGAGCGCCTTCAACGTCAACGCACAACCGTACTACGTCATCATCAACGCCGATGGTCAAGTGCTCACCGCCGAGAATTACAAATACGACCGTGACGTACAGAAATTCATCACCTGGCTTAACGAAGGTAAAAACAACAACAAACGCTAATACCCCCGTTCATCCAAAATCAATATGAGAAAATTGCATCTTCCTCTTTGGGCAGTCCTTCTCCTCTCCATCTTCAGCTCGCACCATGTTGTTGCGGCACCCGTCGACGTGAACACCGCACGGCAGGCTGCCATCCATTTCTATAACACCTTCCGTCCGCAAGACAGCAAACCCGTAGAATGGCTTGAAGAGGTGATGCTCGACGCACTACCCCATCTCTACCTTTTCACCCACGGCGACGAAGGCTTTGTGTTGTTGCCCGCCGACAACCGTATACGCCCAGTGCTCGCCTACTCCTTCCATAACGATTTCCCCAAGCAACTCATCGAAGGACCACGGCAGTGGTTGCGCTTCTATGAGGCTCAAATAGCCGCCATCGACGGAGATAGCGTGTGGGACAACCCTACCGCCCGCGATCTTTGGAAATATCTAGTCAGCACCCTGCCACCCGCCACTCCCCTCACCTTGGAAAACATAGGGCCTTTGCTGCAAACCCAATGGGATCAAACGGCACCTTTCAACGACCTCTGCCCTTACAACAACTCCTCCCACGAGCTTACTGTGGTGGGCTGCACGGCTACCGCCATGGCCCAAGTGATGAAATATTGGAACCATCCCATCAGCGGTACCGGTAGCAAATCGTACTACCTCTACCCCTATGGCACTCTGTCGGCACAGTTCGACAGCACCACTTATCGCTGGAATGATATGCCCAACAATGCGCGATACGCCTATACAGAGGCACAAACCAGCGCCCTCGCCACCTTGAGCTACCACTGTGGCATTGCTGCCGAAATGAACTATGGCCCCTCCTCCACAGGCGGCAGCGGCGCATGGGTGCTGGAAAACCCACATGAAGGGTCAGCACATCAAGGACTGGTAGACTATTTCAAATATAGCCCCGCCATGATCTCACGCAATCGCAACTCGGTGAATAGCGACTCAACATGGATAGCCCTCGTTGATAACGAAATGACACTTCGCCATCCCATCCTCTACTGCGGCTATGGCCAGGATCAGGGCGGCCACGCCTTCGTACTCGATGGCGTCGACCAGCAGGGACGCTACCACTTCAACTGGGGTTGGAGCGGACACGCTGACGGCTTCTTCTCCATCGACAGTCTCACCCCAGGATCAGGTGGTGTGGGCGGCAACAACGGCTATGATTTCAGCTATGGACAAGGTGCCATATTCGGCATCGTCCCCCTCCCAGAGACATTCGATACTGTGGACTTCTACGATACCACCTGCCGCACACAAAACGAATACCTCTTCCACGAATACCACCTGCCTGTGCGCAACCTCGACACACTTCTACCCCATCTCACCACCGTCTACCGCATACATCTCACTGTGAAGCGAAGCAACATCGTCTATCTTGACCCCAACGGCGCCTCGGGACGCACCGCTACACAGTCGTTCTGCTCGGTCGACGGATTTACCTTCCCCGAATGTCCCTTCTCCCGCGAAGGTTATACCTTTAAGGGATGGAACCGCGCTGAGGATGGTAGCGGCACTCTCTATCAACCGGGCGAATGGATTTCCCTCTCCGTCAACCCCACCTTCTTCGCCATTTGGCAGGATACCACCTCGTCTACCCTCACCATCAACAACACCGAACAAGAACTGTCCGTCGACGTCTTCCCCATTCCTGTGCTAACTACCTTGCAGATATCGTCGCATAGCGACATCGAGAAGGTGCAACTATTTGATCACCTGGGACGTTGTGTGATAGTAAAGAATGGTACAGGGAACCTCAACATTGAAATCGACCTCAAAAACCTTCCGACAGGTACCTATTTCCTCTACGTAAGCAGCCCCAGCGGAGCATTCAAAAAACAGATAATCAAACAATAGCAAGAAAAAGAGAAGAAAAATTTGGTCATTTGAAAGAAAAGATGTATTTTTGCATCCGATTTCGTCATTGGCAGGATGCAATAAACCTCAAAAACCAAAGCGAAATAAAGAGAGTGCGGGGTAGAGCAGTGGTAGCTCGTCGGGCTCATAACCCGGAGGTCGTTGGTTCGAATCCTTCCCCCGCTACCGAGACGGACAACTCATCAGAGTTGTCCTTTTTTATTCCTCTCAACTGCTTGGTTTCATTATAGATTGCATCAACAACAGCGTTGTATTTTTCGGTTTGAAACGATTTTCCGTCAAACTCTACTTTTTCGGGAAACATCGAACTCAGTAGCCGTTGTTTTATCTCAATGGGTGCATCCTCGAAGTACTTGTCGAGGTTGTTTATCAAGCATATAGAGTACTCTAACTTGGGGTTCAGATTGGTGCGAATTGATGTCAGTACACCCTCTATCTGCTTTTGCAAGTTGTTGATGTCTTCCTCTATGCCATTGATGTGTTCGTTATACTCTTCCTTGGTGAGGTTTCCATCCCAATAGTCTTCCTTTACGCGTTTCTTCCTTGCCTCGAAGGTTTGCTTCCGGTCCTCAAGTTGCTTTACTTGCTTCTTCATATCAGCACTTCCTTCTTCACGCATTGAGATAAGGATGCCGTTATAGAGTTTCATTATCTCGTCTCTCGGCTTAAGACCACCCACATAGCGGACAAACTCATCGTTCATCTTTTCTGCTCGTATGCTGTAGTGTCGAGGACTGCACATACAATGATAGTAGGGGTATTTCCCTCCGTTTCCGTGACTGAATGATGCTGTAATGGGTCTGCCACAATCCGGACACACGACATAGCCTCTTAAATAGAAATCGGGATGCGGTTTCTTGCCTTTTACCAACGTATGTTTTCGACGGTTGCGACCTTCTATCATGTCTTGCACCCGATAGAAAGTCTCTTCGTCAATCAAGGCTTCGTGTTGCCCGTCTACAATCTGTTCTTCTTCATCGTCCAATGCCGGTACCCTCACTTTGCCTATGTAGAGAACATTATGAAGCATCTGCATAAATGATGTACGAGGTATTTCCGGACATATCCTTTTTCGGATAGCATCGGCACTTTCAAACCCTTGTGCAACCTCCTTGAATAAACGCCTTATCATAGGGGCAGTTGATTCGTCTATGACCATTTTTGTGTTATAGTCTTTATATACCCCAATCCTATGGTGTCTATATCCCCTTGGGGCGTGGTTGCACCAATGACCCTTCTTGAGATTCTCTCTGATACCGTCTCTTGTCCTTTTTGAAATTTTCTCGTCCTCTGTATGAACCACACCACAATAGATGGCGAGCATCGTGGACCACTCTGTTCCGGAGAAGTCGATGGGTGATTCAATGGCGTTTATCTCGATACCTAATTCATCGTAGAATTTTCGTTTGTAGGCAAACGAGAACTCTACATTTCGGGCGTACCTATCCCACCGGAGAAACAGGATCTTGTTTACCTTGCCCTTGTTCTTCTTACACCACTCATAGATGGACTTCATTTCGGGTCGCTTCAAATCAAAGTGTTTAGCGGAATAGTCCTCCTTCTTCACAGCCTCTATGGTGTAGTCGTGAGCCAAGCAGTAGGCTCTTAATCTCTGCTCTTGTATGTCAAGCGAACAGTTGTCGGCTTGCTCGTCCGTGCTTACACGGCAATATAGAATAACGTTAATATTATCTTCCATTTCCCTTATTGTTGTTTGATTATGATTGATTTCTCGTATGAGAGTTGTAGATGAGCCATCATTGTTAGTAGATTTACTATGGCGTTTACTTCCTCATCACTATACTTGTGTATACTTCTGTTTAGAGTCTTCTTGTACTCTTCAATTGTTATCTTCACTGCACGTCTCGGTGCTATTGTCCGCTGTTGCGGTTATTTTGCTGCGGTTTTGTTGCCTCGCCTCCGGTAGTGATGCCGTAGACTGTCAATCGGCGGTCGGGTGAACGCAAACCTATCAATCTTGCTTCTATGGTGACATTGGAACCTCCCTTCGTTTCTTGTTCAAATCAAATATACTATAATCTTTTCAATTTATGCAACAAATGAGGAAAAAAAGTTTACCGAAAAGGGCCGCCTTGCCGGCAGCCCTTGATAATCTGATTATTTGGTAAATCATATTTTTGAGAACTCCAAATGCGTTCTATCGGGTGGGTTTCCTCGATAACCCATATTATATTGTAAATCTAAAACCAACTTCGAACTTGTAAGTTCTTCAATAGTACCACTCATAAGGCCTCCATATATGGTAATTGTTTCTCCGCTTACAGAATAAGCAACAGAATTACCATCACTTACTAAAACGCCGCCATCTTTAAACTCCCATATTTCACCAACATAGGAATGGTGCTGATATCCATTATTATTGTCGGTGTAATTATCAACCGTACATTTCCACTTTCCCAAAATAAGGTCTTCATTGTCCTCATTGTCCTTTGAGCAGGACGATAGGCTTGTAAATGCGGCTATACACAGTAGCATCGCCATCATCTTTAATGTTCTTTTCATTTTATCTTCATTTTTTTCATCAGTAAGGATAATTTGTCCCGGTTGGGGTTGATGTGGCTGTGGCTCAACAAATGGTTTGTTGGGTTTTGAGGTTTCGACATCTTGTTTGTCAAAAAGTACCTCTGACATTGTTCGTGTTACATTTTCTTTATTTTGCATGTTTTGAACTTATGTCCTCGGCTCGAAGGGATTATCAACAACAAAAAAAGTGGAGCCTCTCCAATTCACCTCATCTTGGATGTGAGGGCTTGGACTCCCTTTTGAAAGATAATAGAAGATAAGGTTTCTGAATAGCCCCACTTGATGTATCTCGAACAGACGGATACAATACAAGCGAGCAATCATTCCCTTTTTCCCGACTATTATCTATTGTGAAAGTGTCCAAGTTTCACATCCTCGGAATAAGCGAAAATGCACTCTTTTCGACAGACGGATTTCTCCCCGTCTGCATTTGCAAAAGTACATACTTTTTTTGAATTGGAAGAAACTTTTTTGAAAAAAATTGTAGGGTGACACCCACGACACGGTTCTTCCGGTGGATAACATGAACTATAAAAGTTATGTTATTTCATTTTAATAATATGGATTCCAATTAAATACATTCAATTAGAATGAACTATCTGTCTTAAAATCGGCTCATCGCCATAAAAGGAAATGGATCTACCACTCAAGATAGAGATTCTCCCAATATTTCTTCATTGCTCGGCTTATCTTCTGCTTTGTAAACTCGCTGTGTCTTCTCCTGTACATTGGGTTGTTGGTTCCTCGCTTGGCAATACTCTGTTTTAGTCTCGTTGCAGTTGTTGCCTTCCTTCTGATTCGTTTCATTGTCTTGGTTTTTCAATAAATAATTGTAAAGATACTGCATTATTTCATTTGGAAATAGTATATTTGGCAAAAAGGAATAATACAATAATCTAATAATATGGAATATAGAGCAGTAATCGGTATTGACAAGTTGGAAATTACCTACACTACCGCAGCGGAAACCGAAGAATTGTTGTCCTCCGTGCCGGAGGGAAGTTGTGTTACATTGAATGAAATCACCCTCCGGAGGGAAGCATCGCGTCAGTACAAGTGCTAGTTCTCGGTATGGGGCAAGGATTATGATTCGGGAAACAACATTATATACGACAGGCTATGGGGAACATTGTTCTTCGGGTCGTACAACAAGAATCGTCCGTATGTTTATCTGCTGTATGAGAACAGCATACTATATGATGAATACGCCCTTGCTACTCGGTTTTATATTCAAGATGCCTTGAACTTGGAGTTTTTCCGAATCAGCAAACTCGACATCTGTTTGGATTTCAATTATAACGCTATCAACCGCTTTTATCAGATGTACAAGGATGAAACCCTCGACCTATATATTAACGGGAATAAGATACTTGATATGACGGAGCGAGTGAAAGACGTAAGCCACAATGCCGACTATAGCAGCCGCAAACGGCCATTCTCAAGACACAAGCCTATCATCTGCAACAAACCGAATACGTTGGAACTATGTGCTTATAACAAGTCCGAAGAGATAGCGGAATCGAAGAAGGACTACATCCAAGAACATATCGGCTTTAACCGGATATTCCGTTTTGAAGTGCGGTGTCGGAACTATAAGGTGCTGCACACCTCGTTGAAGAGGCTTGGTATAACCGACACGGACCTATACTCAAAACTACAGATGGAGAGTACCCTGTTTCTGCTATACGATGACCTTCTTGAGCGGCTAATATACTTTAGACGTAAGCGTAAGAAGTTGAATCTCGTTTATAAACTGCTTAAACCTAAAACAAAGAAGGAATTACACTTGGAAAACGTGTCGGCAGGGGCTGATGTTTATAGGCTACGGTGATAATTTTTTTGCGGCAGCACGCGCTTCCGATAGTTCAACGTGGTTCAATATCCATCCTTCGGTTCGTTCTTAGGGATACCGGAAGAGGCAACTCCCTCCGCTTGTGTGGCGGTATCGGTTTCGATGGGTCGGGAATCCAAAACCGCAGCGACCAAATCTTCTCTAAGTCTTCAAGGAATTGGTTTGAGAAAACGCCACCTGCCGCTACCAACACAAAAGAGAGCAGGACAATTTGTCCTGCTCTCTTTTTGATGTATATTCAATTTTTTTTGTATATTTGCAGCGAGGTATGACTCCATACAACCCCAATATGACCATTCACAAATTCTTCTTAAATATTAAGAAGAGAGATAATATATTAATATAACCCCGCTTGGCCGAATTGCATCGAATTTATCTTTATTTAACATATCATTTACAAAATAAATAAAAAAATATGGAATTACCCTTTGCAGAAGCTTGGAAAATCAAGATGGTTGAACCCATCAAGAAATCCACCCGTGAACAGCGCGAAAAATGGCTCAACGAAGCCCACCAGAACGTCTTCATGCTGAAGAGCGACTACGTCTACATCGACCTGTTGACCGACAGCGGCACCGGCGCCATGAGCGACCGCCAGTGGGCCGCCATGATGATGGGCGACGAGAGCTACGGCGGCGCCCG
>CACZRR010000045.1 GCA_902783595.1 uncultured Bacteroidota bacterium | reverse complement strand
CCTGGGCAACAGCATCATCGTCGTCGAGCACGACCGCGACATGATGCTCGCCGCCGACTACCTCGTCGACATCGGCCCCGGCGCCGGAATCCACGGCGGCAAAGTGCTGTTTGCTGGAATTCCGAATACTCGGAATACTCAGAGTAATCAGAACACTCAGAGTTTGACGCTAGAGTATCTCTCGCGGAAGCGCGATATCGCGCTTCCAGAGAGAAGACCTGTCGAAGGCCGCGAGCATATCCTCCTGCGAGGTGCCTCTGGCAACAACCTCAAGGATGTCGACCTCGACCTGCCGCTGGGACTCTTCGTCTGCGTGACGGGGGTATCGGGCAGCGGCAAGTCTACCCTCATCAACGACACCCTCCAGCCCATACTCAGCCAACATTTCTACCACTCGCTGCGGGCACCCCTGCCGTACCAAAGCATCGAGGGCATCGGGCATATCGACAAGGTCATTCAGATAGACCAAAGTCCCATCGGACGCACGCCGCGCTCCAACCCCGCCACCTACGCGGGCTTCTTCGACGACATACGCCGCCTTTTCGCCGAGCTGCCGTCGGCACGCATCCGCGGATACAAGCCTGGACGCTTCTCCTTCAACGTCAGCGGCGGCCGCTGCGAGCACTGCAAGGGAGCCGGCCTCCGCACCATCGAGATGAACTTCCTGCCCGACGTCTACGTGCAGTGCGAGGTGTGTGGCGGCAAGCGCTACAACCGCGAGACATTGGAGATAAGATATAAAGGAAAATCCATCGCCGACGTGCTCGACATGACCGTCAACGAGGCCGTGGAGTTCTTCGACGCCTACCCCAAGCTGCGGCGCAAGCTGCTGGCACTGCAGGATGTGGGCCTCGGCTACATCTCCCTCGGACAGCAGAGCACTACCCTCAGCGGCGGCGAGGCACAGCGCGTGAAACTCGCCACCGAGCTCTCGCGCACCGATACCGGCAAGACCCTCTATATCCTCGACGAACCCACCACAGGTCTCCATTTCGAGGACATCCGCATCCTCCTCGGCGTGCTGCAGAAGCTGGTGGATAAGGGCAACAGCGTCCTCGTCATTGAGCACAACATGGATGTCATCAAGGTGGCTGACTGGGTCATCGACCTCGGCCCCGACGGCGGCCGCGCCGGCGGCCGCATCACCTTCGCCGGCACCCCCGAAGCCCTCGCCCAGCAAAAAGACAACTTCACCGGCCAATACCTCAAAGCAGAACTGGACGCAATGAAAAAGAAAACCAATTGACGTTTAATTTTTTTTATTATGAAAAAAGTTTATCTGTTATGTGCCTTTGTGGCAGCGATGCTTATCACTGGCTGTGCAACATCTTTTGAGAGAGTTAATCAGACAATGGTGCGTGTCCAAGAACCCGAGGTGGGAACTGTGGCAACACCTATCGTGATGGAACTTGGGGAAATACCTCAGCAAAAGATTGTTGACACCACAATCGTTGATGTCAATAGTTATCGTACCCCAAACACACGGTCGTATCAGCGTATTACTCCCGCTATGGTGGTTGCCTTCAAAAAAGAAGCCCTCGAAAATGCTGTGGTTAAATTTGACTGCGATGTTATTGTTTACCCCTCATTTAGGATTATTACCAGCGAAGACGGTAAGACCTGTAGCGTTATTGTGTCGGGCTACCCTGCAAAGTATCAGCGTTTGCGTCCCGCTACGAAGGACGACCTCTGGATGTTGGAGTTTATGGGGAAAGGTGATAATATATTCCTAAACAATGTACGTTATGAGGAGGACAACAATACAAGTCGTTATAGCGGCAGCCAGCCATCCGGTCGTTGGAAACATTGAAAACCTATAGGTCAGCATAATAGAGCGGGTCCGCGACGCTCCGCCGCGGACCCGCTACTTGTTTATCTCTTGACGGATCAATACATACCGCCCATACCGCCCATACCGCCCATACCGCCCATGCCACCCATTCCGGGGGCTGCAGGTTGTCGGACAAGCCGACGCCATAGCACGGGCTCCTTGATGTCGCAGATGCGAAAATGCCGGTGGCATTTGAGGCGAGGAACGAAGTTCTTCGAGCATTGTAATATGGTCAGCAGCATGCCGGCGATGCTGGCGGCGTTCTCCAGGGCCACACGGCGAGAGTTCACTGGACTCTCGCTCCTTGGCGGGGTCGATGACACCGCTCTTGAAGAGGTTGCCTCATCAAGTTCGGCAGGCATACCACTCGTACTTCTCAGCGCGGGCATTGTAGCCGTAGTCTGAGTAACCGTTGGCGTCAGAGCCGCCACGGTTCCCACCGTTCTTCACCTCGTTGACGACGACGCTGCCTTCCAGGCCGGCGTTGCCTCTACTAGTTCGGCAGCCACAGCACTCGACAATCATGCGCAGAGGCTCCTCGACGGCGCGACGGGCGTCATCATCTGATTTTATGAAACGTGAGCGTTGATTGAGCAAAGCCTAAGTCGAGCGACAAGGACAGTTCGTTCTCTCCGAT
>CACZRR010000044.1 GCA_902783595.1 uncultured Bacteroidota bacterium | reverse complement strand
TGCCTTCGGCGAGGCTCTCACCGACAGCTATGACCAGTACATCCAGCAGGTGATGAAGAACGCCAAGGTGATGTGCGAGGCCTTCGTTGAGAAGGGCTACAAGGTCATCAGCGGCGGTACCGACAACCACCTGATGCTCATCGACCTGCGCACCAAGTTTCCCGAGCTCACCGGTAAGGAAGCCGAGAACGCCCTCGTGGCCGCCGACATCACCGTGAACAAGAACATGGTGCCTTTCGACAGCCGCAGCGCCTTCAAGACCAGCGGTCTGCGTGTCGGAACGCCCGCCATCACCACCCGTGGCCTCAAGGAAGGCGACATGAAGGTGATTGTCGACATGATCGACACCGTGCTCTGCAACCCGACCGACGAGGCCGTGCGTGCCAAGATCACCGGTCAGGTGAACGAGATGATGCAGAACCGTCCCCTTTTCGCCTGGTAGTACACCGCTGTGCGTAAAGGATAGTGAATAGTGGGTGGCATCCGACAATACGTGCTACCCACTATGCACTATAATCACCACCCATAACAAACTGCTAGTAATTACTTATGAACTGGAAAGAAGACTACCAACGCAAGGTTACCAAACCCGAGATTGCCATCAAGGATATCCACGACGGGCAGTGCGTGGTGATGGGTCATGCCGCTGCTGCGCCCCATGTGGTACAGCAGGCTTTGGCCGACCACTGTGAGGACTACTACGATGTGCTGTTGTACCACATGACCACCCTGGGCGATAACCCTTGCTACCAACCCCGCTGCTTCGGTCATTTCCGCCATGTCAGCAACTTCCTCTCCGCTAATTCGCGCGACGTAGTGGAACGTCGTGAGGGCGACTTCTTCCCCGCCTATTTCAAGGATGTGCCCTCCATGCTCGACCGCGACATTCCCTGCGACGTCGCCGTCTTCCAGGTCTCGCCGCCCAATGCTGAAGGCTACTGCTCCCTTGGCGTCAGCTGCGACTACGCCAAAGCAGCCATCCATGCCGCCAAGACCGTCATCGTCGAAGCCAACGAGATGATGCCCTTCACCTATGGCGATACGATGGTGCATGTGTCGCAGGTGGACCACATCATTCCCTGCTCCTATCCGTTGCAGGAACTCGTGCTTCCCGAACCCGGTGAGGCCGAGTTGGCCATAGGGCGCCATTGTGCCTCCCTCGTTTCTGACGGTTCCACGCTGCAGCTTGGTATCGGCGCCATCCCCGACGCCGTGCTCAGAGCCCTTGGTGACAAGAACGACCTCGGCATCCACAGCGAGATGTTCTCCAATGGTGTCATGGAGCTTATGAAAAAAGGTGTCATCACCGGTCGCCGTAAGACGCTGCACCGCGACAAGGCCATCGTCACCTTCATCATGGGCACCAAGGAACTCTACGATTTCGTCGACCAAAACGAGCAGGTGGAGTTCTATCCCGTCGACTATGTCAACAGCCCCCTCATCATCGCCAAAAACGAGCGCATGATCTCCATCAACTCGTGCCTCGAGGTCGACCTGCAGGGTCAGGTGGCCAGCGAGACCATCGGCATGCGCCAGTACAGCGGCATCGGCGGACAGGTTGACTTCATCCGTGGCGCCTCGTTGGCGCGTGAGGGCAAGGCTATCATCGCCATGCGCAGCACCGCCGCCGGCGGCACCATCTCGCGCATCAAGCCCTTCCTTACCAAAGGCGCTGCCGTGAGCACCTCGCGCAACGACGTCGACTACATCGTCACCGAATACGGTGTGGCGCGCCTCAAGGGTCGTACCCTGCAGCATCGTGCCCAAGACCTCATAAGCATCGCGCATCCCGACTTCCGTCCCGCCCTCATCGAGGAGTACGAAAGCCGTTTCCATTGCAAATACGAAGAGTAGCCGTATGAATATTCTTGTTACCGGCGGCGCCGGATTTATAGGCTCCCATACGCTGATAGAGTTGTACAATGCAGGGCATACTGCTGTCGTGGTCGACAACCTCGCCAACTCCAATCCTGCTGTCCTGCAGCGTGTGGCCGAGATCATCGGTGTGAAAGAGATACCCTTCTACAAAACCGATATCCGCGACCGCGAAGGGCTGGAGAGGATTTTCTCCACCCACCGTTTCGACGCCTGCATCCACTTCGCCGGCCTCAAGGCTGTGGGAGAGAGTGTGGAGAAACCGTGGGAATATTACGAGAACAATATCGGCGGCACGCTGACGCTGGTGGAGGTGATGCGCAAGCACGGCTGCAAGAACATCATCTTCAGCTCCTCGGCAACCATCTACGGCGACCCCGCGGAGATCCCCATCACGGAGAATTGCCCCAAGGGGCAGTGCACCAACCCCTACGGCTGGACGAAGAGTATGCTTGAGCAGGTGCTGATGGACATACAGAAGGCCGACGGGGAGTGGAATGTGGTACTGCTGCGATACTTCAACCCCGTGGGTGCTCATCCCAGCGGCCGGATAGGGGAGAACCCCAACGGCATACCGAACAACCTGATGCCTTACATCACCCAGGTGGCTGTGGGCAAGCGTAAGGAACTCGGTGTCTTCGGCAACGACTATCCCACTCCCGACGGCACCGGCGTGCGCGACTACATCCATGTTGTTGACCTCGCCGCCGCCCATGTTGCTGCCATGCGTGCCATCGAGCGTCGTTGTGGTGTCGGCATCTATAATATCGGCACCGGCCACGGCTACTCCGTCCTCGATATGGTTAATGCCTTCGTCCGCGTCAACCATGTCGACATACCCTATAGCATCAAGCCGCGCCGTGCTGGCGACATCGCTACCTGCTACTGCGATCCCGCCAAAGCCCTCAGCGAGTTGGGGTGGCAGGCCCACTGCACCATCGACGATATGGTTCGCGACAGCTGGAATTGGCAACGCCAAAACCCCGACGGATACCCGGAGGAGTGAAGATCTGAAGGACAGAAATGATGTGTGGGCATGTTGCCCTGTCATCAGTAAAAAAAGAGAGGATGCCATCAAGCATCCTCTTCTTTTTGTGTTGTAGTGGATTATGCTATTTCAGCATGTCGTGTGCCAGGGAGAGTGCCTTGTCGAGGCCGTCGGCGTTTTTGCCACCTGCTGTGGCGAAGTGGGGCTGTCCGCCGCCGCCGCCCTGTATCTCCTTGCCAAGGGTGCGCACCATGTTGCCGGCGTTCATGCCGCCGTCGACACGCGCTTGTCCCAGGACGATGAGAAGGCTGGGTTTGCCTCCCGTGATGCTTCCCAGTACCAGCGCCATTTCGGCGTTATCGTTGCGGAGTGCCAGGAGGCTATCCTTGACGCTGTTGACGTCGAAGTCGACACGCTCTACGATGACGGGGGTCTCTTTGAGGCGTGCAGCGTATTTCTTGGCTATGCCGGCGGCCACTTCCGCTTTCCATTTCTCACTCTCCACCTTCAGTTTGCCATTCTCCTCCTGCAGGCGGGAGATCGAGGAGGATAGGTCTTTAGTTCCTTTGAAGAGCTCTGTGAGGCGAGCGATGAGGTCGCTCATGTCGTAGCTCATCTGCTCGGCACCTGCGGCGGTGACGGCCTCGATGCGGCGCATACCGGCGGCGATGGCGCCTTCGCTGACGATACGGAAAGAACCTATCATGCCTGTGTTGGCCACGTGGGTGCCACCGCAGAATTCAATGCTCTGACCGTATTTCACCACACGCACGTGGTCGCCGTATTTCTCGCCGAATAGAGCCATGGCGCCCAGTTTGCGAGCCTCGTCGATGGGCATGGCGCGATGTTCTTCGAGGGGCAAGCATTGGCGTATCATGCTGTTCACGCGACGCTCCACCTCGCGTATCTCCTCGTCGCTGAGTTTGGCGAAATGGCTGAAGTCGAAGCGCAGACGCTGGCTGTCGACGCTGGAGCCTTTCTGCTCCACGTGGTCGCCCAGCACCTGCCGTAGGGCGTAGTGCATCAGGTGAGTTGCCGAGTGGTTGCAGGCGGTAGCCTGGCGCTTGTCGGCATCCACGCTGGCGTGGAAGGTGGCCGTGAGGTCGTCGGGCAGCGCCTCGACGATATGCACGATGAGGCCGTTCTCCTTCTTGGTGCTCACCACTTTCCACTTTCCGTTTTCCGTTTTCAGCTCACCTGTATCGCCTGCCTGTCCGCCGCTCTCGCCGTAGAAGGGGGTGCGGTCGAAGACCAGCTGGTAGAATGTCTTGTCCTTCTGCTTCACGCGACGGTAGCGCACGATGTGCACATCGCACTCCAGCATATCGTAGCCCACGAACTCCTGTTCGGCTGCCGTCAGCTCCACCCAGTCGTCGTTCTCCACCATGGCGGCGCCGCGGCTGCGTTCCTTCTGCTCGGCGAGGCCGCGGTCGAAGCCTTCCATATCTACCGTCCACCCTTGCTCCGAGGCCATCAGTTGTGTGAGGTCGATGGGGAATCCGTAGGTGTCGAACAGTTCGAAGGCGAAGGCGCCGTCGATGGTCTTGGCGGCAGCGGAACTGCCACCCACCGTGGCAATATAGTCGTTGAAACGGCGTATGCCGCCTGCCAGGGTGCGCAGGAATGCCTGCTCCTCCTCAAGGATGATGCGGCGTATGAGTTCCTGCTGTTTCTGCAGCTCGGGGAACTGATGGCCCATCTGTGCCACCAGTGTGGGCACGAGGCTGTTGAGGAAGGGGTCGGTAAATCCGAGGAAGGTATATCCGTAGCGTACGGCACGGCGCAGGATGCGGCGTATGACGTAGCCCGCCTTCACGTTGCTGGGCAGCTGTCCGTCGGCGATACTGAAACTCACAGCACGCAGATGGTCGGCACATACGCGCATGGCGATGTCGGCCTTTTCCTCCTCACCATAGCGTTTGCCAGCCTTCTGTGCCAGCTCCTGGATGAGGGGTTGGAACACATCGGTGTCGTAGTTCGACTGCTTGCCTTGCATCACCATGCAGAGGCGCTCGAAGCCCATACCGGTGTCGATATGCTTGGCGGCGAGGGGTTCCAGGCTGCCGTCGGCCTTGCGGTTATACTGCATGAAGACGAGGTTCCAGATCTCTATCACCTGTGGGTTGTCCTTGTTCACCAGCTCTTTGCCGTCGATGCGAGTTTTCTCCTCGGCGGAGCGTATATCAACGTGTATCTCCGAGCAGGGACCGCATGGCCCTTGGTCACCCATCTCCCAGAAGTTGTCCTTTTTCGAACCGCGCAGGATACGGTCTTCGCTGATGTGTGCCTTCCAGAACTCGTAGGCTTCGCTGTCCATGGCGAGGCCCTCCTTGTTGTCGCCGCCGAAGACGGTGACATAGAGCCACGACTTGTCTATCTTCATCACCTCGGTGAGGAACTCCCAGGCGTAGGCGATGGCTTCCTTTTTAAAGTAGTCGCCAAAGCTCCAGTTGCCAAGCATCTCGAACATGGTGTGGTGGTAGGTGTCGTGCCCCACCTCCTCGAGGTCGTTGTGCTTTCCGCTTACACGCAGGCATTTCTGGCTGTCGGTTGCCCGTGGCCACTGGCGTTGCTCGTTGCCGAGGAAGATATCCTTGAATTGGTTCATTCCCGCGTTGGTGAACATCAGCGTGGGGTCGTTCTTGATCACCATCGGTGCCGACGGCACTACATGGTGTCCTTTGTTCTCGAAGAAGTCTAGAAAAGCTTTGCGTATCTCGTTGCTAGTCATAATGTGGACTAAAAGTTTTAAAGAGGAAAAGAGGATCGTGTTAGTGATTAATGATATCTAATATTAAAGGATTGAAAGGTTAGATGTCCTTGTGGGGATCAGAATTCCTCCCTTTCTACCATCAGGATGCCGTTTTGGGGTACGATGAAGTATTTCTCGCCATTGTATTTCACCTCCACGGCATTTTTCAGCATGAAGATGGCCATGTCGCCGGGTTTGACCTGCAGGGGCAGGTAGCGAGGTTCTTTCTCGCCGGGGTTCCATGTTTCGCTGTCGTCGCCGGGCAGGGGATAGCCGGGGCCACATTTGAGGATGTAGCCCGACTGTATCTCCTCTTTCTCCTGGTAGCCTGCCGGCAACAGGAGCCCGCCTTTGGTCTTCTTGCTGGCGATGCCGGGTTGTATCAGCACCCGGTCGCCGATGACGATAAGGTTGTCGATGTTCACGCTCCGATGGCTTCTTGTATTCTGGCGGCGATGGCCTCTATGGTGCCGGTGCCGTCGATGATTTTTTGCTTACCTTGGCGGGCATAGTACTGTGCCACGGGGAGTGTCTTGTTCCCGTACTCGGCGAGGCGGTTGGCGATGGTCTCTTCGTTGTCGTCGGCGCGTCCCTGTATCTTGGCGCGCTCCAGCAGACGGCGTATGAGCTCCTCGCGGGGCACCTCGAGCTGCACCATGCAGGTCACCGTGCGGCCGTGTTTCGCCAACAGCTTGTCGAGGGTTTCGGCCTGAGCCACGGTGCGGGGGAAGCCGTCGAAGAGCATCCCTTTGTTGTCAGCGGCGATGGCTGCATCCATCATCTCGCTGACGATGTCGTCGCTCACCAGCTGGCCGGCGTCCATGATGCTCTTGATGCGCTTGCCTAGCTCGGTCTGGTCGGCTATCTCTTTGCGCAGCAGGTCACCCGTGGAGACGTGGGTGAGGCCGTAGCGTTCCACGATGAAGTCGCTCTGTGTACCTTTGCCGGCGCCGGGAGCGCCAAAAATGACTATATCTTTCATGACTTCTTATTTCTGGGTATTTAAAGAAGATAGGAGCGTTTATGATTTATTTGACGCTGAGGATCTCGATGTCGAACACCAGTGGCGAATAGGGGGGGATCAGGTTGCCTGCTCCGCGGGGACCGTAGGCCAGCTGCGAGGGTATCACCAGCTGCAGCACCGTGCCGGCGGGCTGTCCCATGACGCCCTGCTCCCAGCCGTCGATGAGTTTGTCGCGGCCGACGACATAGGTCATGGGCTCATATTTACGCTCGGCGTTGTAGATCTCACCACGGCGGGCGTCGCTCTCGACGCTGGAGTCGAAGATGGTGCCGTCGAGCAGATGGCCGGTGTAGTTCACCGACACCTCTTTGCCCGTAGCCACCTTGGCGCCTTTGCCTTTCTTCACCACGATGACGTAGAGTCCGTCGGCGGTGGGTTTGGCGGTGATGCCGTGCTCTTTGACGTAAGCGGCAATCTCGGCGGGTTCGTCGCTCTGGCGCTGCTGGGCATCCTGCATGTAGCGCGACTGTTCGGATGCGAACTCTTCACGCGTCACGATGTCCTGCAGGTTGATTTCGTAGTAGAGGCGCATGCCCTTGCCGGGTTCGTAGGTGGGGGGCATCTGACCTGCCTGCAGGTATTTGGCCAGCGAGTCGGCCTCGATGGCAAATACCGCCTGGTCGCCGACATGCATCATGAGCAGACCCTCATACAGCCCGCCGGGGAAGCTGGGTGTAGCCTGTGCGATACGGGTGGCCTTGCCGCCGGTGGTGAAGAGCTGCATGGTGTCGAAGCGCACCGTCATCTCACCCACCAGCACGTCGCCGTCCTGCACCTGCTGGCCGTCGCTATTCTGTTTGTCAAAGCGGTAGTGCAGCCCTTGCTCGGTGGTCTCGAAACCGTCCTTGCTGCCGCAAGCCACCATCATCGTTGTCGCGGCCACAGCGATAGCCGCCATTTTGATCATCTGTTTCATTGTTTGTGTTGCTATTATTTTGTTATTTTTTTTCTTTTCATTTCACCGTCAGGTCGTATATCAGCGTCATGCGGCTGCCTATGCGGTCGCCGTCGCCTGGCACCCCGAAGGCTTGCAGCGACGGCACTATTATCTTGGCTTTGCTGCCGCGGCGCAAGGTGAGCAGCGCGGCGTCGACGCCAGCACAGGGCTTGTGGCGTCCCGCCACCACATGCTCGCTGACCGCGGTGTATACCGTGCTTCCGTCTATCGCTGCGATGCTGTAGCTGATGTGCACCGTATCGTCGTAGTCGATTTTCGCCCCTTGGCCTTCTTCCGTGACCATCACCCTGGTGCCTCCCATGAGTGTCGTCGTCGTCCATCCGCGGCGCGCTATGTACGATGCAATCTGAGTCTCTTCGCCTTCGGCCAGCAGCCTGTTGGCACCCATCCTGTTCTCTTTCAGCGCGTCGCCCTCTGTTGTGGGCAGCTCCACTACGGGCACGTCGCCGCACGACACTGCCAGCAGCAGCACGATGGCGAGGGTCATCTTCTTGATGGCCTCTTTTACGCGTTCTACCGTCGCCTGTAGGCTGAGGTGCGAGGTGGCACCAGCGGCACGTTCGTGGCCGCCGCCGTCAAAGAGCTCTTGGGCGAGGCGGTTCACGTCGGTAGTGGTCTTGGAGCGCAGCGACAGGCGCACCTGCCCTTCCTCTTCGCGTATCAGGATGGCGCACTCTGTGTCGCGCAGACGCATCACCTCGTTGATCAGCCCCGTCAGCTCGTGGCTCGTGACGCCGTAGCGCTCCATATCTTCTTTCGCGATGACCATAAGTGCCGTATGGCTGGTGGTATCCACCGTCAGCAGTTGGCTGATGGCGTAGCCGAAGAACTGCAGCCTTGCGGGCGTGAAGACATTCTTGATGCGCTGGTTGATGGCCATGGGGTCGATGCCCCGTTCCGTCATCTCCGCCGCGGCGATGTAGAGCGAGGCGCGGCGGTTGCTGTAGCTGAAGGTGCCTGTGTCGGTGCAGAGGCCGGTGTATAGGCTCGTGGCAACGTCGCGGTCTATCACCTCGCAGCCCCACAGCATGCGGCACAGCCAGTAGACAAGCTCGCAGGTGGAGGAGATGCCTGGATCCGACACCACTACGTCGAAATCTTCGCGGCGCGGCGCCTCATGGTGGTCGATGAGGATCTTGCCACAGTGGGCGTCACGCAGCAGGGGCTCCAGCGTACCGGTACGGTTGAGCCCTGCAATGTCAAGGCCGATGATGAGGTCGGCGTTAGCGATGGCGCTGCGGCAGGCATCCATGTCGCTACGTCCGCTGAGGATGAATTCGCTGCCGGGCAGCCAGTCGTAGTCGTCGGGCAGACCATCGGGCAGCATGGCATGGAGGACGGCGTGCGGTGCCACATGGCGCAGTATGCCGAACATCCCTGTCACCGAACCTACAGCGTCGCCGTCGGCGTTGGTGTGTGCCACCAGCACTATCTGGCGTGCCTCACCAACGAGGCGGACGAACGTCTTGGCGTCCCATCCGTCGACAACGGTAATCGTTCTTTTTGTCTCAATGGTCATTGAATCAGCGGCTTATGTGCAGTTTTGAATGCACAAAGCAGATGCAAATATACGATTTTTTTGCACACTGATAAAATGCTTTTTTTATTTGCTCTGTCGCCCGCCACTGCGGGGTGGGAGGGAGTGCTTTTTTATGCCGACAGGAAAGAGGCCACCTCGTTGAGTTGCAGGGCTTGGTCGATGGTGTAGGGACCTATCTTCTCGCGGCGCAGCGCGGCGAGGAAGGCACCGCTGCCGAGGGCTGCGCCGAGGTCGCGTGCGAGGCTGCGGATGTAGGTCCCCTTGCCACAATGGATGCGGAAATCGACCTGCGGCAGGTGCGCGGGCACCTCGCCGAGGGGGTGCAGGTAGAGGTGGTGTGATGGGGTGGCGTCAGATGCTGTGCTCCGCACATCTGGCGTCGTCGCGGCGCCGTCTCCCGAGGGCTGGCGGAAAGCGGTGATATCGAAGCTATAGACGTTGACGGCCTTCGGCTGTATGGTAACGCTGGGGTCGCCCTGGCGGGCATACTGGTAGGCCCGTTGTCCGTCGACTTTCACGGCGCTGAACATAGGGGGTACCTGCATGATGGTGCCGGTGAGCTGCGCCGCCGCCGTCTCTACGAGCTGCTGTGTGATGTGCTCATAGGGATAGTAGCTGTCGATGGGGCGTTCGAGGTCGTAGCAGGGTGTCGTGGCACCGAGGACGATGGTGCCGGTGTATACCTTGTCGCCGTCCTGCAGCTGTGGTATGGTCTTGGTGGCTTTGCCTACGCAGATAAGGAGGAGGCCCGTGGCCAGGGGGTCGAGGGTGCCGGCGTGGCCTATCTTGAGGGTGTGCTGCTCGCAGGTTGCCGCATCCCTACCGTTGGGCGAGGGAACGGGAACCTTGAGTTTGGCGTTGAGACCGAAGGCTTGACGGATGGCGCCTTTGACCTTGCCTACCGCCTGGAAGGAGGTCCATCCGCGCGGTTTGTCGATGGGTATGACGGCACCTGACAGCAGCTGTTCGGGGCTCATGGCAGCGTTCAGATGACGAAGATGATGGTGCCGATGCCGAGCAGCGCGCAGTAGAGAGCAAACCAGATCAGTTTGCCTTTCTTCACGATATTAATCATCCATTTGCATGCGAGGCATCCTGTGACAAAAGCAGCCACAAAACCTATGGCGGCGGCCAAGGGGCTGATGCCGCCGAGCGATGTGGCGATGCCCACTTCGGCCATATCTTTCACATCGAGCAGCGCCTCGCCGAGGATGGGAGGTATGACCATCAAGAACGAGAACTGCGCCATCGTCTCTTTCTTGTTGCCCAGGAGGAGGCCTGTGGCAATGGTGGAGCCGGAACGTGAGAGGCCGGGCAGCACGGCGACGGCCTGTGCAAGGCCTATGATGAAGGCGTGGAGGGGCGTGATGTTCTCCCTCTGGCGCGGATGTGCGAGGTAGGAGAACAGGAGCAGCAGTGCGGTGACGAGCAGGCAGATGCCCACGACGAGGAGGCCGCTGCCGAAGACCTCCTCCACCCAGTCTTTGACGAAGAGGCCCACCACGGCGACGGGGATCATCGAGAAGGCGATGCAGAGCGCATAGCGCGTGCCCTCGTTGAACTTCCATTTCAGGATGTCGGAGACGATCCATACGATCTCCTTCCACAGCACCACGATGGTGCTGAGCACCGTAGCCACATGGAGCAGGACGGTGAAGGCGAGGTTCTGCTCGCCGCTGTCAAGGCCGAACAGCGCCTGTCCTATGGCCAGATGGCCGCTGGACGACACGGGCAGATATTCGGTGAGGCCTTGTACGATGCCAAGGATGAGTGCTTGTAGCCAATCCATAGTTTCTATTCCTCGTCTTTTTTCTTCCCTTTGTAGAGGATGGCAATGATTTCAACCACGAAGCCTGCCACGATAAGTATGGGTGCCACATAGAGGCGGCGGCTGTCGAACATAGCGGGGTTGAACTGGTTGGGGTCGTCGCTGCCGCCGCCGCTAAGGAGTATGTATCCCAGGGCGAGGACGATGATGCCGGCGACCATCAAGATGTAGTTGGTGCGATTGAAGGCGAATTTTTTCATGGTATGTGGGTTAGTGCTTATGGATATAAAGCCGTACGGTGATGGTTGTGGCGAGCCAGGCGATGAGCATGCCCACGAGGATGAGCACCCCGTCGATGGCTGCATACCAGGGCAGATGGCTGGTGGCTATGAGAGCGGCATCAAACTGGTTGGAGAAGATCCACAGCGTCAGGAAGGTGAGGATGCTGGCGATGACGCCGCCGAGGGCGCCGTAGGCAAGGCTGCGCAGCACGAAGGGACGCGCAATGAAGCGCGTCGTGGCGCCGACGAGGCGCATGGTGGCAATGGTGTCGCGACGGCTGAAGATGGCGATGCGGATGAGACTGCTGATGAGCAGTATGGTGATGATGAGCAGCAACGCCACGAAGACGATGAGAAACCAGGAAAGCTTGTAGAACACCTCGCGGAGCTCGTCGACGACGTTCTCTTGGTAGGCCACGCCGGTGACGAAGTCGTAGTGCCGCATCTGCTGGCAGAACAGGTCGAGGGTGGCGTCGGTCTCGCTGGGCAGCAGCGCCACGTTGAAGTTCACCATGAGCGAGGGGTAGAGGGGGTTGTAGCCCGCGAAGCCTATGAAGTCCTCGCCCAGCTCCTCGCTGAATATCTCCGCCGCCTTGGCCTTGGAGATATAGTCGACATGCTTGACGGCGGGCATGGCCATCACCTCGGCTTTCAGCGCCAGGGCCTGCTGGTCGGTGACATCGGGCGCGAGATCCACCTTGTAGGTGATGCGCTCCTGCGTGTCATGGGTGATACGGTAGGAGTGGTACTCGATGGTGAGCAGGAGACCCAGCATGAAGAGCACCAGCGCGATACCCAGTATCGTGGTGCCGTGGGAGCCCCAAAGGTTAACCTTGTTCTTCAACCGTTAATCTTTAAACGTTAAACCTTAAACTTTAATTGGCCAACATGACAGGCATCACGAGCATCAGGATGTCGTCCTTCTTACCCTCTTCGTCGTTGCCATAGGGGAATATGATACCCGCGCGCGAGGGATGCGAGAGCTCTACGAGCACCTGCTCGGTGTCGAGGTAGGAAATCATCTCGGTGAGGAATTTGGCGTTGAAACCGATATCCATGGGGTCGCCTTCGTACTGGCACGGTATCGACTCGTGGGCGTTGTTGGAGAGCTCCAGGTCTTCGGCCGAGATGACCAGGTGGTCGGCGGCAATCGACAGGCGCACCTGGCGTGTGGCCTCCGAGGCGAAGATGCTGACGCGCTTGAGGGTGTTGAGGAACGACACCCGGTCGAGGATGAGCTTGTTGGGGTTGTCCTTCGGGATGGCGGCTTCGTAGTTTGGATAGCGGCCGTCGACGAGGCGGCAGACGATGTAGAAGTCGGCGAAGGTGATGAAGAGGTTGGTGTTGTTGTATTCGATGGTCACATCGGTATCCTCTTTGTGGGCCGCAAGGATATTCTTGACGATGATGATGGGTTTCTTGGGCAGGATGAAGTTGGTGCTGAGGTCCGAGGCGACATCTTTGCGACGGTAGCGCACGAGCTTGTGGGCGTCGGTGGCCACGAAGGTGACGCCGTCGGGGGTCATCTCACAATAGATGCCGCTCATCTGCTGGTGCATCTCGTCGTTGCTGGTGGCGAAGACGGTCTTGTTGATGGCTTCGATGAGCGCGGCGCTGTTCATGGTGATGCGGCCGTTGCTCTCCGTGGCGGGCATGGCGGGATAGGTCGAGGCGTCCATGCCGGCAAGGCGGTACTCGCCCTGGCCTGAGACGATGTCGATGGTGAAATTGGTCGGATCGGCATCGATGGTGAGGGGCACATCGTCGAAAGTCTTCAGGATGTCAAGGAGCATACGCGACGGGATGGCCACCTCTTCGGGACGTTCCATACGTGCCGTCTCGACGGGCATGGTGGCCACCAGCGTGGTGGAGAGGTCCGTGGCTTTGATGGTCAGGGTATTTTCCTCGAGGTGGAGGTGGAAACAGCCAATGATGGGCATGGTGTTGCTCGACGAGATGACGCCGCTAAGCGATTGTAACTGTTTGAGTAACTGCTGGCTATTGACGATAAATTTCATATTGTGATGTGTTTTTTTGTTTGCGTTTTTCGGTTTGCAAAGGTACACATATATTTATATATGCCGCCCCTGTCGCGGTGGCTCTTTATCAACAATCTTTCAACACCATTTCTCAGAACATCCGCAGCGCGTCGTTGAGCGAGGTCTTCTTGTCGGTGCTCTCTTTGCGGTGCCCTATGATGAGGGCGCAGTTGACGTTGTAGTCGCCAGCGGGAAAATGCTTGGTGTACGACCCCGGCACCACGACGCTGCGTGCCGGCACGCGCCCTATATAGGTGGTGGGTGTGTTCGTCGTGACGTCAATGATGTGGGTGCTGGCCGTGATGGTGACGCCGGCAGCGAGGACAGCCTCCTGCTCGATGATGGCGCCTTCGACGATGATGCAGCGCGACCCTATGAAGCAGTGGTCCTCCACAATCACAGGGGCCGCCTGCACGGGTTCCAGCACGCCGCCGATGCCCACGCCGCCGCTGAGGTGCACATTCTTGCCTATCTGGGCGCAGGAGCCCACGGTGGCCCAGGTGTCCACCATGGTGCCGCTGTCGACATAGGCGCCGATGTTCACGTAGGAGGGCATGAGGATGGTCTGCGGCGCCAGGTAGGCACCGTAGCGTGCCACCGCCGGCGGCACCACACGCACACTCCGGTCGGCATAGTGGCGCTTCAGGGGTATCTTGTCGTGATACTCCATAGGGCCTGCTTCGAGGACCTGCATCTGGCAGAGCGGGAAATAGAGGAGTACGGCTTTCTTGACCCAGGCATTGACCTGCCATACGCCCTCTTTCTTCTCGGCTACGCGCAGGGTGCCGTTGTCGAGGGCGTCGATGGTGGCGCGGATGGCCTGCTCGGTGGCAGGGTCGGAAAGCAGCGCGCGGTCTTCCCAGGCTTTTTCTATCAGTGTTTGCATATTAGCGGATAAGGTGTATGGTGCCCGACTGCTCCTGTGTCTGGTTGGGCTTCAGGCGTGTGGAGTAGCGCAGGCGGTATACGTAGGCGGCGGTGCGGCAGGCGTTGCCGGAGAGGTCGGTGCCGTCCCAGCGGAAGTCGACGCTGTTGCCGTGCTGCACCAGGAGGCCGTCGCGGTTGTAGATCCATATCTCCAGCCGGTCGATGTCGCGCAGCACAGGTTGCCACGTGTTGTTGCTCTCGCGGTTGGGGGTGAAGGCGTTGGGCAGCACCAACGCCGCGCGGTCGATGCGCAGCACGGTGCGTGCCGTATCATAGCACCCGTCGTCCGAGGTGGCGACAAGGGTGAGCACTATCGAGTCGCGGTCGGTAGGGTAGCTGTAGTCGAGGAACGTGAACTGGCGTGGCTCGTCGTCGATGGTCCACAGGGTGGTGCGGCTGCCGCTGCTGGCGTCGTAGAGGCGCACCATGGGGTCGGCGGGTGTCACCAGCGTGGGGATGGCACGGATGGCGGCCTCGAGGCCTTCGCCCTTGACGGTGAGCTGGAGGGTGACGGAGGAGTCACAGCCGTAGGCCGTGGCGAAGGGGTAGCGGTAGGTGCCGGAATGGTAGAGGAGGTCGCGCCCGAAGCGGTAGGGCGTCAGCGCCGCACACAGCGTGTCGCGGTAGACGGTGTCGTACGAGGGATGCACGACGAGGGTGAGGTGCACCGTGCTGTCGCAGCCCTGCAGGGTGCTCAGCGGCAGGGTGTAGCGGCCGCCGCTGTCAAGGTCGCCGACCACCGTCGGGTAGCGTTGTCCCTCGCACAGCGTCGCCGTGGTGTCGACGCTGTAGACGGGGTGGACGGTGAGGCTCAGCACCACGATGCTGTCGGCACCGTAGCGGTCGCGGGCCACTATCTGCTTCTGCTCCGTATCGGTGAAGGTGTGCCCCAGCCAGGTGTAGGGCAGCGCGTCGGCACAGATGGCACTGCTGTAGTGGTAGGTGTGGTTCCTGTGGACGACGAGGGTGAAGTGGATGGCGCTGTCGCATCCCGCGGCACTGGCGAGGTGGAACAGGGTGTCGCCATCGCTGGCGAAGGAGGTCTGCAGGAACTCCACGGGGAGGTCGTTCTCCACCCGCTGCCACACTACGTCGCTGGTGTAGGTTGGCAGCACGGTGAGTGTCAGCATCACCACGCTGTCGGCGCCGTCGCTGGCGCTGAGGGTGATGGTGTCGCGCTGGCTGCGCACATAGCTGCGGCCGTTCCAGCGGAAGGGTAGGGCGTCGGCACAGACGGCGGTGTCGACGGAGGCATAGTGAGCGGGCAGCACGATGAGCGTATATACGGTGTTGCTGTCGCAGCCCTGCACGGAGGTGGCGGTGAGGAGTGTGTCGGCGACGGCACCGGTGAAGGTGTAGCGTCCGTAGGTGTGGGGGAGGGCACGCTCCACGATGGTCTCGCTCACCCGCATCAGGTAGGTGGGGTGGATGGTGAGGCAGAGAGTGTGGGTGCTGTCGCAACCCCAGCGGGTGGTGTCGTGCCGTGTGAGGCAGGTGTCCCTGTCGTATGCCACGCCGTGCCAGCGGTAGGTGCCGCAGCCCTCGTCCTCTGCCTCGACGTAGCGCGGCGCGTGGAAGGTGATGCTCGCCGTGGTGTCGATATATTCGCCGCAGCTGTTGACGACGCGGAAGGTGTAGGTGGCCGTGCTGTCGTGGGTGAGGCCGGCAGGGGGCACCACGATGAATGTCGAGTCGCTGACGGCGGTCACGCCGGGACCTACGATGTCGTAGCCGCTGATGTCGCACTGCCCCGCGGGGATGAGGTGCTCGTTGAGCGCCAGCTCCCATTCGAAGACGTAGCCGTTGTCCTGACCGTAGCCGTCGACCACCTCGATATACCATTCGCCGTTGAGGGGGCATCCCAGCAGCGCCGAGAAGTTGTCGTCGGGGTGGTAGAAGTTGGTGCCGAGGTGCACGTTGGACGAGTCGATCACATAGTGTCCGTAGCCGTAGTAGCTGTAGCTGTTGACGTACGAGGCGTTGTCGGCGCGGTAGATGTATCCGTCGCCGGGGGCGTAGGAGTAGCCGTGTGTGGTGCTGTTGCTCCAGCAGTAGTTCCACCCCGTGCCCGGCTCGTTGCCGTTGGCCGTCGAGTCGCAGGCGTAGCGGCTGTAGCTCGCCTCCTCGTCGTTGGCGTCGCCGAAGAAGGCGCCGGCATTGGCGTTGTTGCCCGACCGCCAGCCTATCGACTCGCTGGGGATGGCGTCGGCACAGTCGGTGTTGCTGCCCGTGGTGTTCTTGCGCATCAGGTCGGCTTTCAGGCCGCTGGGGCAGGTAATGTTGATGTAGATGTCGCCGATGTAGCTGTGCTCTATGTTCAGCCGCACATAGCGTATGTCGTTGACGGAGGTGATGCTGGCGTTGGCGGGAAACTGGGTGAAGGTCAGCGGCGACCGGTACGAGCAGTGGCCGCCGCACTCCTTGCCGTCGGGCAGGAAGATACGCTCGCTGTGGCTCTCCACCGCCATCACCTCGCGCACCACGACGTTGTGGGTGTCGTGGCGTCCCATGCTGAGGTGCAGCGTGTCGCCGGCACAGAGGTGCCGCGGCACATTCATCGACACGATCTGTTGGGCCCTGAGCTCGGGGAGCCATAGGCATAGCAGCAGGGCGGCGAGCAGCAGCCTCAGCAGATCCCTATGTGTCATGTGCCTCGTCATCATAATTTTCAACTTTCAACTTTCCACTTTCAGCTTTCTGTTTTCATCTCACCACCTCTATCATTCCTGTGCGGCGCACGGCGCCGTAGGGGCTCTTGGCCATGAAGCGGTAGTAGTAGGTGCCGTCGGGGCTCGACGTCTTCTCAGGGTCCCAGAAGTCGTCCTCGCTGCTGATGTTGCGGGCGTGGTAGACGCGTGCTCCCCAGGCGTTGTAGATCCACAGCTCGTTGAGGGTGTATACCCCTGCCTCGAGGAGGCCCACCACCTTCCAGATGTCGCTGGTGCCGTCGCCATTGGGCGTCACCAGGTTGGGGAACTGCAGCCAGTCGTTGACGATCTCTATGGTGTGCTGCACGGTGTCGCTGCACACCAGCGTGTCGCCCGTGGGCGTCACATAGGCCTGCAGGGCGTTGAGGACCACCAGGAAGTCGCCCGACACAGCGCCGCCCGACTGCCACGAGTAGTAGGGTGTGGCGTCCTCCGCGGTGTCCGTGCCGTCGGCGGTGGCTATCTCCCAGCGGAAGGTCAGCGAGTCGTAGGGCTCGCTCTCGTTGTAGAACTGCACCGCGGGGTGCGACATCGTGGGTTTCACGGGAGCCCACCAGAAGGAGGGGCGTGGCAGCTCGTAGACGTACACCGCGTCGTGCAGCACCACGGTGTCGTGGCAGCCGTGAAGGCTCACAGCCGTGAGGGTGATGTCGTAGTGTCCCGCGCTGTCGTAGGTGTGCGTGAGCAGCGTGTCCGTGGCGCTGCCGCCGTCGCCGAAGAACCAGCGCCGCGAAGCCTCCTGCTGCGAGGTGTCGCGCACCATCACACGGTAGGGACGGCAGCCCGCCAGCAGGGTGTCGCTCCACCACGTCTCGCCGTCGTCGCTGACCAGCAGCACAGGGGCGAAGAGGGTGTCGGCATCGGTGACGTTGAGGTGCATCGTGCTGTCGCAGCCGACACTGCTGAGGCCGTACACCACGTAGTCGCCGGGGCCTGTGTAGTCGATGTTGTTATAGGCGAAGGTGTCCGTGGGACAGAGCACCATGGTGTCGTAGAGGTCGTAGACGGGCGCCACGGTGACGTCGATCTCGCGCACGTCGATGCAGCCGGAGCCTATCGCCACAGTGTCCAGGCGGTGCGTCGTCTCGCGCACCACCAGCGTGTCGTCAATGACGAGGCTGTCGCCCGCGCAGAGGGTCTGCTGGATCAGGCGGTAGTGGTCGCTGCTGAAGAGGATGCTGACGGTGGTGTCGATGGTGTGTCCCGTACCCACGATGTGCACCGTGAAGCGCACGTTGGTGTCGCCCACGGCGTCGGCAGGCGCCGACACCAGGTACGTCGAGTCGTCGACCTGCGTCACCACGCCGCCCGTCGCGGGGTCGGCGGTGACGCTGTTGGCGGTCATCACACCGGCACGCGGTATGAACGAGGGATCGAGGTTCAGCTCCCAGTCGAAGGCGTAGCCGTTGTCCACGCTCCATCCGTCCATCACCTCGATGTACCAGTCGCCGTTCACGGGGCATCCCACCAGGGCCTCGAAGCCCCCGTCGGGGTGGTAGAACTTGCGTCCCTGCGCCACATTCGACGAGTCGATGGTGTTGCCGTAGCTGTTGTTGCCCGAGGCGTAGATATATCCGCGGTAGGTATATCCGCTGGTGGTGTTCTCGCTCCAGCAGTAGTTCCACCCCGTGCCGGGTTCGTTGCCCGACGCGTTGGGGTCGCAATATTCCGAATATGCCTCGTAGTCGTAGGCGCCGCCGAGGTGCGTGCTCGTGGGCACATGGCTCGTGCCCGACCACCCCTTCATCTGTGCGGGGATGGATTGTGTGCAGCTCGAGGTGCCGTTGTTGCTGTACTTCATCAGCGACGTGCGCTGCCCGTTGGGGCAGGTGAGGCCGATGAAGATATCGCCCATCCACGAATGCTCGATATTGAGGCGCACATACTTGATGTTCTGCACCGACCGTATCGTGTCGCTCGCCGCGAAGCCGGAGAAGGTGATGGGCGACTGGTACGAGCAGCTTCCGTTGCACTCCTTGCCGTCGGGCAGGAAAGCCACCTCGGGGTGCGAGATCGCCGTGTAGCGGTTCATCACCTGCACCTCGCTGCAGGCGGCGAGGCCCACACGTATGTGTATGGAGTCCGTCAGGCATGCCGTCCTGCGCACCCCCTCGTACACGATATCCTGCCCCTGCGACAGCACAGGCAGCAGGTTCATTATCAATGAGATAATATATATATAATATATCCTTATTCGCTTCATTCTATTCTGCAAAGATAAGAAAAAAATCAAATCTGCAAAAAATTAATACCAATCCATCGCACGGAGTCGCGATACCTAATAAAAGATTTCCGGAGTTCCGAAAGTCGAGCGCAGAACCAAGCAAGCTTGAGCTATGCCAAGATGAAGGAACGTAGACGAAGTCAGGATCTCCGAGCGCCGCGAGGGGAGATAATAACGTGAGAGAAAAATTGGATCTATGGATTACAGCCCGCAGGGCTGGGAGAAAACGGTCGGCGCCAGCGCAGATGGCTGTCTTATGGCCGTGATATACCATTGATGCATGTTTGTTGTTCGATTGTTGTTCGATCATTAATCGAACAACAATCGAACAACAATCGAACAACAACCGAACAACAGAGCCTGTTGACTTTGACGAGACAGAGGTGCGATCCTTATTGAAACAAAAACATAAAGGAAGAAATCCTTTCTCTGGTGGCCATCTGGTCTTTTTTTTCTTGTTTCCTCGCGTGCGGAAAAAAATAAATCTGATTAATCCAGAGAAAGTTCGTATTTTTGCAGTCGCTTATGTGAGTGATGTACGTTGTGTTGTGAATTGCTTGAAAAGTAAACATTGATATTAGCTCTTTGACATCTTTAAGGGTTTTTTCGTTTTTGCGGGCGGAGTTGTGAATTGCTTGAAAAGTAAACATTGATATTAGCTCTTTGACATCAACGACTGTCCTTGCCATCCGGCACTACAGTTGTGAATTGCTTGAAAAGTAAACATTGATATTAGCTCTTTGACATCAGATGAAGTAACAGACGTAGTACGAGGAGAGTTGTGAATTGCTTGAAAAGTAAACATTGATATTAGCTCTTTGACATCATTGTGGCAGAAAATAAAGAAAAACTGACTGTTGTGAATTGCTTGAAAAGTAAACATTGATATTAGCTCTTTGACATCACCGCCGGCAAGACCTTGACGGTGTCTGTGTTGTGAATTGCTTGAAAAGTAAACATTGATATTAGCTCTTTGACATCTCTGGTCGTAAGGCATTCCCTCGCCAAACTGTTGTGAATTGCTTGAAAAGTAAGCATTGATATTAGCTCTTTGACATCTGTGGCGGACACCACGTCGGCCACGGAGAGGTTGTGAATTGCTTGAAAAGTAAACATTGATATTAGCTCTTTGACATCGCTTGAGTCGGTGCTGTGGTGCATCGACAAGTTGTGAATTGCTTGAAAAGTAAACATTGATATTAGCTCTTTGACATCACGATATTCACAGGCTACACGTCTTTCCTGTTGTGAATTGCTTGAAAAGTAAACATTGATATTAGCTCTTTGACATCAGGTGTTCACCGAAAAACTCTCCGGCCTCAGTTGTGAATTGCTTGAAAAGTAAACATTGATATTAGCTCTTTGACATCCGCAAGGGGCGCGCCCAAACCCGCCCGCCGTTGTGAATTGCTTGAAAAGTAAACATTGATATTAGCTCTTTGACATCACGATGTCAGTAATTCAATGATAATCAATGTTCTATTAGCTGTCAAAGGCTAAAAAAATCCCGCTCATTTGGGCGGGATTTTTGTTTGTTGTGCTTGTTTTTGTATTTCTAGAAAAGTTCCAACTGTTGTCCTGGTGCGTTAGGCACTACTTCTTTTTTGCTGACGAAAAGTTCTATTTCGGAAAACTGTTTGTCTGTGATGGTTAGGCATCCTACCTGGCCATATTCCGGCAGGCTGGACTTCACTCTTTTGAGATGGACGTCGGCGTTCTCGCGGCTGGCGCAATGACGTACGTAGATGGAGAACTGGAACATGGTGAATCCGTCGCCCAGTAGTTTTTTGCGGAAATCGGCAGCTGCTTTGCGTTCTTTCTTGGTGTCGGTAGGTAGGTCGAAGAATACAAGCAGCCACATGATGCGGTATTCGCTGAAGCGGTCCATTTTACAATTCGGGGTATACGACCCGACGGTTTTCGCCCGAGAAGCATCGAGCTAATGAGGCTGTTGTCTGGCTGGCGGCGACCATCAAGGGGCTACGCTGTCCAGCGATACGCACCTCAAGGGTGGGAATGGTGAGCAGTCGGCTTTTGATGGCTGTGGTTACCTCCACATCGCTGCACACAGCCATTGTCTCCACCACCAAACGGTCAACGTAGGGTCGATAGGGCTCCATGATGTCGTCGGCCAGGCAGTAGGCGTTGTATCTGTTGTGGTGGTGTATGCCAAGGGTGGGGAGGAGGCCGCTGCCCACGAGGGCACGTGCAATCACGGCACGCAGTATGGCATATCCGTAGTTGAGCAGAGCATTGGGATATACACCGTCTCGGCTGCGTGTGAAGTTGGGAATAGAAGGGAACATTCGGCTCCAATAGAAGGCGGCGGCGCGCCCTTCGAGGTTGGTGCTATCGCCTGATAGTACTTCTTTTGCCCATTGACGCATATTGCCTGTCTCAGTGTCATGTAATTCGCGAAGCAAGGCGGCCTGGTTCAAGATCTTTTGTTGTACCGTCTGTTGCCACAACTGTTTGCGCAAGGGCAGGGAAGATCCTAGTTGGTCTTGGAATCGCTCCTGCTGTACAGTGTGTCCCTCCAGCGGTAACATAAGCCCTACGGGCATATGAGAATTGTCGCAGGTGACAACTGCGGCGTTGTTGTCGAGTAGGGCCGCCATCACGCCGTGAGTGAGTGTTATCTGTCGGTGGTCGAGCACCACGACGCCGATGTCCTCGATGGGTATCGTGGCCTGCTTTTCTGGCTCGTCGTCGTGTTTCTCCAATTTGACGACCAGCTGCCCATTGCGTAGAGATAGATAGGCAGGATGAGAGAAGCAGAGGGTGCGTTTGATCATGGTGCTATCCTATTTTGATGATGTTTCCGAGACGGTCGACTTGGATAGGGATACAGAACTCGCGTATCATCTGTTGCTTATCGAGGGTGGTTTTCATCTTGTTGAGGGATTCGTATTCCACTTTGTTCAGGATTGGTTGGGCTGAACTATGGGGAATACAGCTGATGTAGACATCGTCACATGAGACTACCTTGTAAATTCTGCTACGGTCCAAGGTGTCGACTGTGGGCTGTTCGCCATCTGCGGGAACATAGACAAGGTCGCCAGGAGAGAGAATGTACAATATTTTTGCATTGGAGGGTACTGAATCTAATTCAGCAATGTGTTGTTTCCACTGTTTCTCATAGATTTTTTGCAGGCGGATGATATCAAAGAGAGGTGGTGTGACATATCCTCGATTTCCTTTGGAATCAGTGTAAATAACGAAGAAGAGGTTTGTCCCTTCAGCAGCTTCAACATATTTAGTTGCTTTCTGTCCCTTGTCACTTATGCTACGCTTTTTGGCAGAAGATTCGTATTTGCGGACACGTTTGATGGGTTGGTGGTAACGGCCACCATTGAGTTGGCGAATGTTTTGGTTCATCCGTTCCAATCCATCGGCGGAGAATGCTTCAATTGGGTTGCCTCCTTCAGCAGCGAGATGGGCTCGGAGAATGGATTGAATGCCGCTGTCGGTGATGCTCTTAATGGCTTTTTCGGCATCGGCTATAGTGACACATCCTCCAACAACATCGATGAGCGCTTTGCGAGTGGCAAAGTAACGAACTTTGGGCTGCCCATTGGCATCAACGTCTTCCTTGGTATAGTAGTATACTTCTACTTTGCCATTCTTCACTTCTGGCCAGGTGTCGGTGTTCTTCTCGAAAAATGAGATGAGATCTTCTGCACTGTAATGAAGTGATAGCTTCTCTTTTATTTTAGCACGCAATTCGCGGTCGACTATGGCAGATGGATTCAGTATGGCCTCTTTTAGTTTGACAGGCCGTTTTAATTGAAGGTTTACTTCGCCAAAAACGGTTTCCTTGTGCATTGGCTTGCGAATGGCCCAACTATCACCTTTCTCTTGTTTGACGAGAATTCGTCTGCTATCCTTGAAAATAAAGTAACGATTGGATGTTTTATTGATGACCCGTAGGTTCTGTTTAAAACTGACCACCATGTTTTGCAAAGTATCATAGAGGTCGGTGGCGAACGTTGGCCATGGGGCAATGAATTCGCAGAAAGTTTCGTGCTGTTGGCCGTCGTTTCCGGTGTAGGTATCAATGCGACGCAATTTGTGGTTGAGGTCGTACCTGATGTTGCTCTTGGCGGATTCGTTGTTGAGCAGGTTGACATGGTCGCGTGTGCAACAAGCTATCACAATGGCATCCATTGCGTGGTGGCGGTGGTCGATGCGTTTCTTGTTGAAACCTTGTCGCAGTTCGAGTGGCATTTGCGGGATAAGATGACCGTTGGTGACGGCTGTGTAATTTGTTGTGCTAGTAATCTCGTTTAAGCGCTGAAAGCGAGGAAGGATGACGCGATTCCAAGTGTCGTTGACGCCCCAGTCGTGTTTTAGACGGTCGGTGATACTTCCATTGAGCGCTATGACGTTTTTTGATATGACAGTGTCTTCGATATGGTTTTCTTCGTCTTCTGTGCGCACAATGTTGGAGAGCAAGTGCATCATCAAGCGACTGATGTAGCGACTGTCGTTCATCTGTCGTGAGGTGAAGCTATCGGGGATTTCATCAAGCAAAAGTTTCTCTCTCTTGTGTCGGTTGGAAGCAAAAGTTTCTTTGACCAGTTTTTCGTAATCGCCAACGGATAGAATCTCAACTTGTCCACCCAACGATAAGGAAACCGTTTCACCATGGTGTTGAACGATGAATTCGTGTCCGAGTAAGCGATCTTTGAGTTGATTGACTTCGGATTCGCAGATTACTTTGTTGGAGAGGGAATCGTCGAACCAGCGACTTTGAGGGATGACGTGTTCTATCTGATATGCTTCTGTGAAAAGTTTTCCAAGGGGGATGATGTGTCCGGTATATGGAGAGCGGTATTTTTGGTCGAGCCAAAGCTTGTATCGCAATACTTCGGTGTGGGTTGGTTGGTTCTTGGGAGCGGTGAATCTCAAACGGATATTTTCTATTTCTTTTTGTTCGTTTTCATCCTCGAATATTATGTCTTTTGGTTGACTGAAGACCCCTTCTTCATATATCTTCAGTAGTTCCTGTTGCGAGGGTGAGTTTGGACGGACGTTCTCGACTCCGAAATCGGGATTCTTTAACTCGGACAGCAGTAGACGGATGCGTTGGTTGGAGGCTTCTCCTTCGGCAATAGTTTGAGATAAACGCTCGCGTTCAGCGGCTGTTTTCTTCAGCTCGCGCCCTAGCTCAATATGTATTTCATCGGGGCGGCCATATTGCTGCCAAATATCACGAACGGTACGCAAGCTTTCAGTAATTACTTGCTTGACTACGGGATTGTTGAGCGAGTGATGATGGAATCTTTCCAGGTAACGGTCAATTTCTTCTGGACTGGTCCATCGTTGGGCATCGGCGGCTTCAGAATGGCGACCATAGACGAGGTAGCAGGCTTGCCATGGAGCTAGACCTTTGCAATGATCAATTGAGGAAATGAATGATAGGGCTTCACGTACCCTGTTGGTAAGGACATTGTCGACCTCTCCTGAAATCAGGTGTTCAATATGCTGCTTGGTCTCCTCATCAATTGCATTGACACTCCAATACCGGCCTCGTCGCATCACTGAGAGTAGGCGTTTGGTGGCTTTGGCCGAATAGGATCCGTATTCTTTTCCCTTGTAAATTGTCAGTCGTTGGAATGACTGCACGAATTCATCACGCTGCTCTTCAGTCAAGCCCTGTTTGCGTGCAAATGTGTGTAGTGCTTCCTTGTATTGTTTTGGGTCATCGATTGAATAGAGTATGTGCCACAAGGTTTCTTCATTCTCAGAGGTGAGGAAGTGTGGGTCGATGTTGGCTTTCTTGAGGCCACCCATTAGAATAGCATGGGTTTCGCCCATTGGGTATTTCTTGTCGTGAACGTAATTCCAGCGGTAGCGTGACAATTCTTTCTTCTCAATGTTGAAATGCCGGAGCAGTGTCGTTTCGTCAACTTCTTTGATGGTTAAGAGATAGTCGTAGAGATTGGCATAATCATCGTCGTTGGCCAGCAATTGTGTAGTGATGTTTTGGTCGTCCTTGAATATTCTCAGGTTTGACAGGAACTGCCACAGCCGGAACTCCTGGAACAGAGGATGAGATTTGGCGATGCATTTGATGGGGACACTCTTGGTTGTGTTGGTCTTGTGGTCTAAATATTCATAACATTCATATGGACAGTCCGAGATTAGATTCTTTTTGCTCTTCAATGGACGCTGGTAGAAAAGAATGTCGTCGACTAGCAAATAGATGAAATCACGTACCGCAATACTATTCCGGTAGGCCTCGTTGCTTGAATAAAGTTCCTGGATGCATTGCTTGTAGAGTGTGCGGTCTTTAAGTTCGGGGTGATATTCGGTCTGTTTCTTTAGAATAGCTATCAGCTCGTTGTGGTAGTAGGAACGGTCGATTGTGCGTACTGCTTCGCCGATAATCTTTTGTTTGGGATTGTGTAATAGGAGATGGTAGATGTATTCGCCTACGGTCAAGTTTGTTTGGTCAATATCGTGCTGCGTTTTTATTTTGCGTAGACCCCAGCTTTTCTCGTCGGGCGAACTGAAGGATGATGGCTGCTCTTCTTTGCGATTTCCATCCTTGTCGAGTTTGAATGTTGCGATAATAGGGCGCTTTTTCCCCTCCCAATCAGGTGCTAAGTTAGAGGCTCTTTTCCACAGCCATCCGTTCTCGAAGAGAATATTGTATTTGATTCTGCCTTTTTTGTCTTTCTCACCAGTATTCTCCACTTTCACCACAAGCAACTCATGGTACTCTTTCCCTTCCCCTTTTTCTGTTGAAGAGGAGTCTTCTTCATCGGTCTTTCCACGTAGTTGGTAATAGCCCCTTTTTTGGTTGAATTGCATCAAAACCCATGCAAGTTCCTCTTTGGATAGTGGTGCCGAGAGACCTTTTTGGCGCAAATAGTAGATAGTCCAGTCATAAGGTATTTTCCCATCATATCCTTCACGACGAAAATCGGCCACCATCTCGTCGAATGAAGGTTTGAAGAGAAATTCTGGGTTGCCATCTTTGCCCTCTCGCCATGCGAGTTTAGGCTCCGCTCCCTTGGGCAGGTTGCCATAGCGGTCTAGAGTGGAAGCATAATGTTCGGGCAAATATCCTATGATTTTTAATACGCGTAGCAGGCGTTGACGACGCAAATAAAAACGTTCGTAGAGACGACGGGCGCCACGAGCCTTTGTCCGGTCAGCTGTCTGAGATATGGTATTTCCCGCTTCGAAGTCACCCATACGACCTGCATCCATGGGGATGATGCGAGAATCGGAAGCAACGATTTCTTTCTTTTCATTGTCAATAACAGCCCATCCGATGCTGTTGGTGCCGAGGTCAAGTCCTAGTATTCTTGCCATAATTAATAGTTTTTTCAATGGTGCAAAGATAAGTTTTTTTCAGTAGATAATAAAATATTTTTTGCCATTTTGAAAAAAGATTGTATTTTTGCAGCACTTTTTAAGCAATTCACAATAAGGATTATTCCGTTGTGAAAACTAACATGGGGGCGGCAATCGAACAGGTTGCCGTCGCCTTTTTATGATGAGACAAGTACAGTATTGGAGAACAGGAAGCAGGCACCTGTCCCACAATAATATGTGACCGGCGATAAAGGTTTTTCATAAACCCCGAAGGGATGGTATGCCTGCCGAACTTGATGAGGCAACTGAGTTCCTATGAAATAAGTAGATGCAGTGAATAACCCAATTTTTTTTTACATATTGCGTAACTATTCCGCCCAACAACAATCTTGAATTCCCCCGCATTTCAACAGAAAACCTCCGCAGGCACCATAATTCTGCGGAGGAGTATCGTTATAATCTCTATGTGATTTCTCGAAAAGCGTGATGGTCGGATCAGAGCACAGCAGCCACACGAGGAAGGATGCTCTCGCGGCGCGTACGCTGCTGTTCCTCCACCTCCCGTTGTGCTATCACCAGACAGTCGTGCTCGTAGCCGTACTGCATCTGCATCCACGAATCATACGGTATCCCCAGCTCTTTTTCCAAAGCCATTGCAAGGGCTACGGTGAAACTGCGCTTCCCCTTGATCAACTCGTTGAGGTGACTGGGTAGGATGCCAATCTTTGCGGCGAGCTCTTTCTGCTTGATTCCGCGCTCTTTCAACTCCTCGTTGAGGATCTCGCCCGGATGTACTGCACGGAACCCTGTGATTCTATCGTTGTCCATAATGCGTTTCATCTATTTCGATTAATGATATTTCAATTCCATCTTCCAACTCGTGGAACAACAGCCGCTCTACCCGGCCATTAATCACCCTTACGGAACTCATACCCACATGCTTCAATTGCTCATAATGGAGGTAACTGTATTGTTTCAAGTCGGAGGCCGTTTTTTGCGACTGCATGGTGAAGTATACACGGTCGAGCGCGTCGAGAAACTTGCCATCTCGCTGGTATTTCTTGTACTTTTTGCTTTTGTGATTAAGCACAAGATTCTCTAATTCAGCATCTTCAAACGTTACCTTCATTCAACTTCTTTTGTGCAAAGATAAAGAATAATTCTGAATTATGGGAATTTTTTTTTGCATCGGTAAAAAAAAAGACTTACCTTGAGCGCGATGATCTGACGGAAGCGAGGTAAGTAGTGGGACAGGGGACAGGCACCTGTTCCAGCAGGGTGGTTAGCAGGATGCAGGTGTTGATTTTCTTGATGTTGAAAATGGTTCGTTGTTTTGTTGAATGCTGCTTTTGCAGGTGCGAAGATACAATTTTTTTTGATGTATATGTCGTTGGCAGTCAGGGCGATTTGGCTTCGTCCTGCGAAAAGGGTAGGGAGGGGATTTGCATATATGGAAATAATTGTGTACTTTTGCAGTGACAAAAACCCTTAAAAACGAACAATTATGAAAAGATTACTTCAAGTGTGCTTCATAGCAGCCATGCTGTTCGGCCTTGCTGCATGCGACAAGGACGACAACAACATCGACACCCAGAAATCGTTGGTGGGTACCCGGTGGACCTTCAACGACGGAGAGGCCAATATCACTGTCAGCTTTTCCACCGCCACCGATGTCGCGGTCACTGTTCAGACGCCCCACGGCACCGAGAATTACCAAGGGACCTACGACTACAACGAGGGCAGCGGTGTCATCAACCTGACCGTAAACGGCACGGCGTATACCATCCCCATCACCGTCAGCGGCAGTACGATGACATGTGAAAACACGCCCTCCGGTACCGTGACGCTAACCCTTGCCGGCAGCAACGGCAACCCGCGTCCCAGTGGCGACTATCCGCTGAACGGCACCTCGTGGCAGTGCAGCTTCCAGGAGATGGGAATATATGTCACATTGAGCGTCAGCTTCGGCAAAACGAATTGCCTCTTTGTGTATTCCGACAGTGAGGGCGACAGCGAGCAGTCGAACGGTACCTACACCTACAGCGGTACGCTCACCAGCGGTCAGGGTACTCTCACCATCCAGGATGATGAGGATGGTCCGCAGACGAGTACGTTCACCGTCAACGGCAACCAGGCCACGGTCACTGCCGAGGGTCAGTCCCACATCTTCACCCGTGTGATCTAATGGTACAGGGGATAGTCCCCTAGCATTTTGCCGCCCCTCCGGGGGCGGCTTTTTTTTTCCGCTGCGCGGGATTTTTCTTATCTCGCCTGCGTTTTTTTATCTCCCCGCCTGCGTTTTTTTTCTCCCAGCCCTGCGGGCTGTAATCCATAGATCCAATTTTTCTCTCACGTTATTATCTCCCTTCGCGGCGCTCGGAAATCCTGACTTCGTCTACGTTCCTTCATCTTGGCATAGCTCAAGCATGCTTGGCTCTGCGCTCGACTTCCGGAACTCCGGAAATCTTTTCTATGGTGTCGCGACTGCGTGCGATGGATTGGTCTTTCGCTGCGCGGTGGGGCGCGGGTGTTCATAAATATGGGAAAAACATTTTTGCATGGGGGAGTGGTTGGATGGATTTTTTTTTGTATTTTTGTACAAAATAAAAAACATAAAAATATGAAGCAACTTATTGAATGCGTGCCTAATATCAGTGAAGGCCGCAATATGGATATCATCAATCAGGTGACCGCCGAGATCGAGAAGGTGGAAGGTGTGAAGCTCCTAGACGTTGACCCGGGTCAGACGACGAATCGAACGGTCATCACCTTCGTGGGTGAGCCGGAGCCTGTGCTCGAGGCCGCCTACCAGGTGGTGAAGAAAGCCGCGGAGCTCATCGACATGAGCCAGCACCACGGTGCCCACCCGCGTCAGGGCGCCACGGACGTGTGCCCTCTCATCCCCGTGAGCAATATCACGATGGACGAGGTGGTGGAGTATGCCCACAAGTTGGGCAAGCGTCTTGGCGAGGAGCTGCAGATCCCCATCTACTGCTACGAGAATGCCGCCTTCATCCCTGAGCGTCGCAACCTGGCCTACTGCCGCACCGGCGAATACGAGAGCCTCTCGAGCCGCCTCGGCACGGAGCAGTGGAAGCCCGACTTCGGCCCCAACGCCTGGAACGACCACACCGCCCATACCGGCGCCACCCAGGTGGGAGCCCGCGACTTCCTCGTGGCCATCAACTACAACCTGAACACTACGAGCACGCGTCGTGCCAACGCCATTGCTTTCGACGTGCGTGAGAAGGGCCGTCCGCAGCGTGAGGGTGGCAAGCCCAGCGGCAAGCCCATGAAGGACGAGAACGGCAAGACCATCATGATCCCCGGCACGCTGAAGGGCACCAAAGCCATCGGCTGGTATATCGAGGACTACGGCATCGCGCAGGTGAGCATGAACATCACCTCCATCAAGGTGGCTCCGGTGCACAAGTGCTTTGACGAGGTGTGCCGTTGTGCCGCCAACCGAGGCCTGCGCGTCACCGGCTGTGAGATCGTGGGTCTCATCCCGAAGAGTGTGCTCATCGACGCCGGCAAGTACTACCTTGCCAAGCAGCAGCGCAGCCTCGGCGTCAGCGAGGAGGAGATCATGAAGGTGGCCATCAAGAGCATGGGTCTTGACGACCTGAAGCCCTTCGACCCGAAGGAGAAGGTTATCGAATACCTCATCGAGGACCATTCGAAGAAGAAGCTTGTGGACCTGACCTGCCGTGGTTTCTGTGACGAGACGGCCTCGGAGAGCCCCGCCCCCGGCGGTGGCAGTGTGAGTGCCTATATGGGAGCCCTTGCTGCCTCGTTGGGCACCATGGTTGCCAACCTCACGGGTGGCAAGGCTGCCTACGACGACGAGTGGGAGAAGTTCTCGGATGTTGCCGTCAAGGGGCAGATGCTGAAGGACGAACTGCTTCATCTGGTGGATGAAGACACTGAGGCTTTCAACCGCATTATGAACGCCTTCGGTCTGCCCAAGAAGACCGATGAGGAGAAGGCTGCCCGCAGCGCCGCCATCCAGGAAGCCACCAAGTATGCCACCCAGGTACCCTTCCGCACCATGCAGAAGAGCCTCGAGGCTTTCGAGGTCTGCCGCGCCATGGTGGAGTGGGGTAATCCCAACTCGGTCACCGACGGCGGTGTCGGCTCGCTCGCAGCCCGCTCGGCCGTCATGGGTGCCCACCTCAACGTCAAGATCAACGCCTCCTCGCTCAAGGACGAAGCCTTCAAGGCCGACATCCTGGCGAAAGCC
>CACZRR010000043.1 GCA_902783595.1 uncultured Bacteroidota bacterium | reverse complement strand
TAACCCTTGATGCCGTTGAAGGCCATGTGCTCGCAGAAGTGGGCGAGACCCTGCTGGTCGTCGCGCTCCATGATGGAACCGGCGTTGCTCACCAGACGGAACTGGATCATGTTCTCGGGCTTCTTGTTGTTGCGGATGTAGTAGGTGAAACCGTTGTCGAGCTTGCCGTAGCGGATCTTCTTGTCCAGCGGCACCTGGGCGTTCAGGTCGCTCTTTTTCGCCGGTTTGTCACCACCCAGGTTGAGCTGGGCGAAGGCAGTGCCACCCACGAAGAGGAGCAGCAGTGCAAACAAAACGCTTTTTTTCATTGTTTTTGTTGTTTAAGAGGTTGAAAAATGTATTGGATTATTGTGTTTTCTATTGGTCTTTTCTGTATTCGAGGAGGTCGGCAGGCTGGCAGTCGAGTACGTCGCAGAGCCGCTCGAGGGTGCTGAAGCGTACGGCGCGCGCCTTGCCGGTTTTGAATATCGACAGGTTGGCAGGACTGATTTCCACCCGTTCGGCAAGTTCGCTGAGCGAGATCTTGCGCTTCGCCATCATCATATCGAGATTCACTACTATCATATCGTAAGGTCCTGGTCCTCCTGCATATCGCGTCCGATATAGAATATCTGTGCCATGAAAATGATGGTCAGCCCGAAGAAGATGCGTGTGATGTGCAGCTGCATGTCTGTCGCGGGTTCCCACTCGCTGCCGGCAAGCAGTGTCGCCGCAAGCGACTGCTCTATCCATGTGCTCACGTCCATGCTGAGCGACATGACGATCATCAGCACACCCGACCAGGTGAGCCAACGAATGCGCTTTTTGGGGAATATGGTGCCGCGCCGCACATTGATATATAGTGAGATGAGCGTCATCACGACGAGCACCAGCATGGCAAAGAATGCCAGCACACTGAAAAACTGAAGCCCCATGCACCATTTTGTTTTTCCCGTGGCGAGGAGGCTCTCGCTGTCGGAGGCAAAGGCCACTCTGTATTGGTCTATGCTGACGTGTGCCGACAGGCTGTCGCCAAGACCGTCGACGGCGATGACATCGCCCGGAACAGGCTTGCGCTGCAGGTCGGTGATGATGATGCTGTAGTCTTTGCTTTGCTCTCCCAATCCGGTGACTCCGATGGGATCGGCGGCGGTCACTACGTTCAGGATAAACAGTGCGACGAACGCTGCTATTACTCCGATAAATATCGTGTAAAGTGTTCTTAACCTGTTTATTCTGCTCTTCTGGGCCATGTTTTTCTTGTCTTTTCTCGACGGCAAAAATACAACTATTTTTGAAATAGGCAAAATTATTTTATGAAAAACGAAAAAAAATTATCGTTTTTCAATAAAAAATAAATGTAAAACATGAAAAATGGAGGGCTCTTAGCACTCGTATTGCTCGAGGGCTTGGCGCAGCTCCACAGGCGAGATGTCGTGGTGTATGGTGCCACCGATGGCATAGGAGATGGCACCGGTCTCCTCGCTGACGATGACGCTGAGGACGTCGAGCTGCTCGGTGACGCCGATGGCGCTGCGGTGGCGAAGACCGAGGTTGGGGTCGATGTCGAGGCGTGAGGTGACGGGCAGGATGCAACGGGCGGCAAGGACGGTGTTGCCGTGAACGATGACGGCACCGTCGTGCAGCGGCGAGTTCTTGAAGAACAAGGTCTCGAGGAGCGCCGACGAGGCGGTGGCACCGATGCGTTCGCCGGTGTTGACGAGCTCTTCTACTTCGTTGCCGCGTTGGAAGATGATGAGGGCACCGGTCTTGCTCTGTGACATATGCATGCAGGCGTTGATATAGGCCTCGTAGTTGAGGCCCTGCCTGTTGTTCTGCAGGTTGTGTTTCCAGAAACGCAACCTCTTGAGGAGGGATTCGTTGAGTTGTGTCTTGGTGCCCAGGTAGAGCAGGAACCGACGTATCTCGGGCTGAAAGATGACGATGAGGGCCACAAGACCCACGCTGGTGATGGCGCTGAGGAGAGCGCCGAGCAGACGCATGCCGAGGATGTCGGCGGCACGCCACGCGATGATAAGGATGATGAGGGCCCAGAAAATGAGCATGACATTGGTGCCGCGCACGATACGATAGATATAGTAGATGAGGGCGGCGACAAGGACGATGTCGATGATGTCGATGATTTGGATGGTTGGCATAGGGGTCGGGGGGTGAGGGGTTAGAGTTGGGTGGCAAGGAGATGGATGGCCTGCTGGGCGGGGCGCGGGTCGTGGACGCGCAGGATGCTGGCACCGCGGTCGATGGCGATGGCGTTGAGCGCGGTGGTGCCGTCGAGGGCGTCGTCAGGAGTGAGGCCGAGGGGTTGGTAGACCATACGTTTGCGGCTGAGACCTACGAGCATGGGCTCGTCGAAGAGGCGAATGAGGGCGTCGAGATGGCGCAGAAGGAGGTGGTTCTCGGCGAGACTCTTGCCAAAGCCGAAACCAGGATCGAGCCACACATCTTTTGCACCAAGGGTGTAGAGTTGGTCGAGACAGGAGGAGAAGAACTGTGTCAGCTCTTCAACCAGCGCCTCGGCGTCGCGTGGCGTGGAGGGTAGGAGGGATGCATCGAAGTGGGCAGCGGCGCCATGCATGAGGATATAGGGCACCTGGAGCGCCGCTGCGGTGGCGAACATGTTGCCGTCAAGGTCACCGCCTCCGATGTCGTTGATGATGTCGGCACCGGCGTCGATGGCCGCCTGCGCCACGGTGGCACGGCAGGTGTCGACAGAGATCAGCACGTCGGGGTGCTCACGGCGCAGCAGCGTCACAGCGTGGCAGAGGTGCTGCTGCTCGACGTCGGCAGGAGGCATCGCGGAACCGGGACGCGACGAGGCAGCGCCGACGTCGATGATGTCGGTGCCCTGCGTCAGCAGCCAGCGGGCATGCTCGAGGAGAGCAGTATCGTTGTTGTGACGGCCGCCATCGTAGAAGGAGTCGTCGGTGACGTTGAGAATACCCATCACGGCAGGTCGCGAGAAGGTGACAAGCCGACCGCGTGCGGTGAAGGTGAGAGGGTGTGTGGCACTTGCTTGCATGTTTTTCGTAACGCAGTGTATCAACCGTTTATTGCTGACAGGGAAACTTTTTTTGGAGACTATACAATATATGTATATAGATATCGTTCTTGGATAGATATGAAAAAATGTGAGCCTACAAGTCGTGATACACGGAGCGAGATAGAAACCGAGGCGTCGGCATGCCGAGAACTTTTTGAGAAGAAGGCGCGCGACTACGGCACCTCGTGGCGCATCCTGCGCCTACCGTCACTGACGGATCAGATATTCATTAAGGCCAACCGCATCAGAAGCGTGCAGGAAAGTGGCGAGAACAAGGTGGGGGACGACCTGCGGGGCGAGTTTGTGGCAATGGTGAACTACGCCACGATGGCTCTGATACAACTGAAGGTGAAGGATGATGAGAGCATGGGGTTGGAGCTGCCGCTGGAACTCGCTATGAAGCTCTATGACACGGAAATGACTGCAACGCTGGAACTGATGATGGCCAAGAACCACGACTACGGTGAGGCTTGGCGCCAGATGCGCGTGAGCTCGATGGTGGACCTCATCCTCGCCAAGCTACTACGCATAAAGCAGATCGAGGATAACGACGGCCACACCGAGGTGAGCGAGGGCGTGGAAGGGGGCTATCGCGACATCATCAACTATGCGCTCTTCTGCCTGGTGAGAATGCAGGAGAACAGCTGAAGGTTCTATGTTTAGCATCGAAAAAACAAAGATGAAGGATACAAATTTGAATTATGCGCTCAATGTGGTGGCGCGCTGGTTTGTGGGATTGGTGTTCCTCTTCTCGTCGTTTGTCAAGGGAGTGGACCCCATGGGCACAATGTTCAAGGTGCAGGACTATATGTCCAGCTGGCAGTTGTTTGGTATGGGCTTCGAATGGGCCTATCCGCTTGCCGGCACACTGGCCGTGGCACTCATCTGCTCCGAATTCACCGTGGGAGTGCTCCTCATCACCGGCGCCTTGCGACGCCTCACGGCATGGACGTTGGCGGCGATGATGGCGTTCTTTACCGTCACCACCCTCATCGACGCTACCACCAACCTGGTGAACGACTGCGGATGCTTCGGCGATGCGGTGAAACTGACAAATTGGCAGACCTTCTGGAAGAATGTTGTCCTCGACGTACCTACGGTATGGATCGTGCTCACACGCGGTCTGCGGCAACGCCGCCGCTTCGAGCGCGACAGTCTTTGGCTCGTGTTCTCCATCGCCGCCATGCTGGTTTTCTGCGTCTACAATATCAAGCACGAACCCGTCATCGACTTCCGCCCCTGGAAGATAGGCAACAGGATGATTGATGTCGATAAGGACGCTACGCCCCGCAGCTTCGTCACCTATCGCAATACGAGGACGGGCGAGCAGAGCGAGTTCGAGTCGTTACGGCTGGTGCAACTGATGGCAGATAGCGTATGGGCCGCCGAATGGGAATGGGTGGCGAGCCGCGTGGAGATGCCCGAGGTGAAGGCTCCGGGATTCTCTATGATGGACGAGGAGGGCAACGACTACGCCCTCGATATGGTCGCCTCACCCGACGGCCTGCTGATGGTCACCGTGCATCACCTCGGCGAGGTCGACGACGAGGGCTGCGAGGAGATAGCGGCAGCCAGAACAATGGCAGTGGAGAATGGCATGGAAATTGTACTGCTCACGTCAGCACTGCCCGAAGATGTGGAACAGTGGCGCCAGAAGAGGGGCTTCGAAGACATCGATACCTACTACGCCGATGCCACAGCCATAGAGACCATCATGCGCGGCAACCCAGGATTTATCGTCCTGCGCGACGCAGTGGTGGTGGACAAGGGCCGCAAGGCACGTGAACTGAAATTCTAAAACAGAAAAAACACAAAACATGATACAACGTATACAGACCCTTTGGATCGTTTTGGCGGTCGTTTGCATGGCACTATGCTTCGCCTTCCCTGTGGCGAACTACACCATCACCCCCTCCCCGGAACAGCAGGTCGAGGCAACACTATGCCTCGTGGCGGCCGACGGCGGCGATATGATGGCACAGCTGGCCAGCGGTGAACCCGTGGTGCACTTCAGCCAACGCCTCTCAGGGATGCCCACGTGGCCGCTGATTACCCTCGTCGTCGCCATCATCGCGGTGGCGGCGGTGTCCATCTTCCTCTATCGCAACCGTACAGCACAGGTGCGCATCGTCTCCCTGGCATTCCTGCTCAATGTGGGCTATGCCTTCCTGCTCTTCTTCTGGGCGGTGGATCGCTACGCCGACCTTTTCGCCATGGGATTCGTACCGCAACGTCCCGAGGTGACATGGGCCGCCGGAGCTTTCTTGCCACTGGCAGCACTGGTGATGCTGTTCCTCGCCCAGCGCGCCATACGTCGCGACGAGGCACGCGTACGCGCCGCCGACAGGCTGCGGTAAAAATGGAAAGAAGGGATCGACAGAGGACGGAAAAAAGGATATGCTGAAAATCGCGATTAACAGTATAGATCAGCTGCCAGCAACGGCACAACAGCTGCTGGCGGCATTCCCGCAGGAGCGCTTCTTCGCTTTCTTCGGCAAGATGGGAGTGGGGAAGACCACACTGATCAAGGAGATATGCATAGCATTGGGAGTGAAGGACACGGTGTGCAGCCCTACCTTCGCCATCGTGAATGAATATATGTCGGGCGAAGACGAACCCGTCTACCACTTCGATTTCTATCGCCTGAAGAGCGTGGCGGAAGCCTACGACATCGGCTATGAAGAGTACTTCTACAGCGGCAACTACTGCTTCACCGAATGGACAGAAAAGGTCGAAGAACTGCTGCCCGACCACTACGTCCGAGTGGACCTGCAAGAGGAGGAAGGCCGACGGACGCTGGCAGCAGAGTTGATAAACAACGCATAAGAACAGTAACAACCTATGAATAATAAAGAGAAAGAAACGCTGGTATTGGCGCGCCTGGCAGCACAGATCCTCGACGAGAAGAAGGGCGACGAGGTGCGCATCCTCGACCTCCGCGGCGTGCAAGGCGCCCCGGCCGAATACTTCGTGCTGGCTACGGGTAATGTCCCTTCTCACGTGTCGGCACTCTCCGACGCCGTTTACGAGAATGTGAAGAAGGCTACAGGCATGGCACCCCACAAGATCGAGGGCTACCAGAACGCAGAATGGATATTGATGGATTACTTCGACGTCGTGGTGCACATCTTCCAAAAGGAGAAACGCGCCTTCTACCGTCTCGACGAACTGTGGAGCGACGGAAAGGAAGTGGCAATAAAAAGCAAATAAGCAATGGCGAAACAGCAAACCCCCAATAGGGTGACCAACAATAAATCCGGCGGCAACAAGCCCAAAGGGTCACGGATGCTGTACATCATCTATGGCGTCGTGATGCTTTTCCTCGTCTACGGCCTCTTCAATGGCGATAAGGCCTCCAACCGAGAGATCACATGGGAACGCCTTGAACCCATCCTAGAGCGCGGCGACTACGAGACCATCACGGTGATCAACCAGGAGGTGGCAGAGGTGCGCATCAAACAGGATGCCCTGCGCCGCGACTCGGTGCTCTACCGCGACATACTGCCCGCCGGCAGCATCGTGAAAGGCTCAGCAGGTTTCTACACCTACAATATCGGCAACTACGAGCACTTCGACAAGGAACTCTCAATAGTGGAGGGAAAGACAGGCAGGCATATTTCCTACAAAATCGAGAATCGTAGTAATGCACTGCGCGAGATACTGGTGCTCTTCGGCCCCATCATCTTTCTCGTACTCATCTTCTGGGCCTTCAGCGCCTTCGCACGCCGCCGCATGGGCGGCGACGGCGGCAGCAGCGCCGGGTTCGGCGGAATGTTCGGTTTCGGCGGATCAAAAGCCAAGCAGTACGACGCCACCAAGCAGGTGAACGTCACCTTCAAGGATGTCGCAGGATTGGCAGGAGCAAAGGAGGAGGTGATGGAGGTGGTCGATTTCCTCAAGAACCCCAAGCATTACACCGAACTGGGCGGCAAGATTCCCAAGGGCGTCCTGCTCGTAGGACCTCCAGGCACCGGCAAGACACTGTTGGCTAAAGCGGTGGCAGGTGAGGCCGGCGTGCCCTTCTTCTCGATGAGCGGCTCCGACTTCGTCGAGATGTTCGTGGGCGTCGGCGCCAGCCGCGTGCGGGGTCTCTTCGACGAGGCTAAAAAGAAGTCTCCTTGCATCGTGTTCATCGACGAGATCGATGCGGTGGGTCGTGCCCGCGGCCGCGGCGGATTGGCAGGCAGCAACGACGAGCGCGAGAACACGCTCAACGCACTGCTCACAGAGATGGACGGATTCTCCAGCACAACCAACGTCATCGTGCTCGCAGCAACCAACCGCGCCGATGTGCTCGACAAAGCACTCATGCGCGCCGGCCGCTTTGACCGCCAGATCTATGTCGAACTGCCCGACCTCGAGGAGCGCAAGGCAATCTTCGCCGTACACATGAAAAACCTCAAGATCAACGACGACGCGAGCAGCGAAGGGTTCGTGGATCGCGATTTTCTGGCAAAGCAGACACCAGGATTCAGCGGCGCCGATATCGCCAATGTGTGCAACGAGGCAGCACTATGCGCCGCACGCAAGAACAAAAAACAGATTGAGAAACAGGATTTCCTCGACGCCGTCGACCGCATCGTGGGAGGCCTCGAGAAACGCACCAAGGTGCTCACAGAACAAGAGAAACGCACCATAGCCTACCACGAGAGCGGACACGCCTCCGTGAGCTGGCTGCTGCGATGGGCCAACCCACTGGTGAAGGTGACCATTGTGCCGCGCGGCAAAGCACTCGGAGCAGCATGGTACCTCCCCGAGGAACGACAGATCACCACCTACGAGCAGATGTTCGACGAGATGACTTCGCTCATGGCAGGACGCGCCTCCGAGGAGATCGTATTCGGCAAGATAAGCACAGGAGCTCTCAACGATATCGAGCGCGCCACCAAGATGGCTCAAGCTCTGGTGACCTACTACGGCATGAGCCCCGAGGTGGGCAACATCAGCTTCTACGACTCCACAGGGCAGAACGAATACGCCTTCTCCAAACCCTTCAGCGAGAAAACGGCAGAAACCATTGACCGCGAGGTGCGCCGTATGGTGGAGGAGGCCTACAACAAAGCCAAGGACCTCCTCATCAGCCATCGCGACCAACTCGACCAACTGGCATCACAGCTGTTCGATAAGGAGGTGCTGTTCCGCGAAGACCTCGAACAGATCTACGGCCCACGTCCCTGGGAGACCAGCGAGGTCACCACATCCGATACGCCAGCACTCGAGGCACCAGCGCACGAGAGCACAACAACCGATCAACAATGAAAACATTCTGGATACGCACCGCCAGCGCAGCCGTCTATGTCATCCTCTTCCTCGGCACATTGCTGAGCGGCTACCTGCTGGACAATATGCAGGTGGGACAAGCCCTCTTCGCCGCTTTCCTGCTGTTCGTAACACTGGGCGGCACCTACGAGTTCTTCCGCATGGTGGCACAACAGGGCGCACAACCCTGTCGACAGCTGGGCTACCTCTTCGCGGCCCTCACCGTGGCGGTGGCAGCTGCGGTACCACTCCTCGAACTGGTGGCAGGATTCAAACTGATGATGCTGGCACTCGTCGCCTTCCCCTGCCTGTTCGCGCTATCAGCCATCGTGCAGCTCTGGGGACATAGCGAGCAACCGTTCCGCGAGGCGGCATATACGCTCACCCCGATGCTCTACATCGCACTGCCTCTCGCACTCATGATATCCCTCGTCACCGAGGTGGGACCCCTGGTGGTGTTCATGGTGGTGCTCATGGTGTGGGTGAACGACTCGGCAGCCTACATCGGCGGTTCTCTATTCGGCCGTCACAAGATGTGGGAACGCCACTCCCCAGGCAAGACATGGGAAGGGACGGCGTTCGGCGTAGCGGTGACACTCGCAGTGGCGGTATTCTTGGGACCATGGATTCAACCGGCAATAGCTTGGCCGCATTGGCTCGCACTGGGAATGATAGGCAGCGTCATCGACACACTCGGCGACCTGGTGGAGAGCATGCTGAAGCGCTCCGTGGGCGTCAAGGATAGCGGCAACATCATGCCAGGGCACGGCGGCATACTCGACCGCTTCGATAGCCTGCTCGTTATCATGCCCTTCGCGTATGCGTATATAGTAATGTTTATTGTTTGAGGAGCATCATCCCATAAAAAATATCAGCCATCAAACAATAAACACGACCCATCAAACACTAAACCATAACCCCCACCCCCTATGAAGATCCATCGCGAAGGTAAGAAGATTATTTTCGGCACGCTGACAAGCCTGTTTGTGGTCGTGTTCCTTATGCTGCTGATGGTAGAACAGTGGACATGGCTGCACTACCTCTTTGTCTCCATATTGGCACTCTTCGCCCTCGCCGTGACGGCATTCTTCCGCATCCCACGGCGCATCTTCGCCGACAGTCCGTCACAGATCATCGCTCCCGCCGACGGCACCATCGTCACCATCGAACAGGTGGAAGAACACACCTACATCAAGGGGCAGTGCCTCCAGGTGTCTATCTTCATGAGCGGCACCGACGTGCACGTCAACCGCTATCCGGCCGACGGCGTGGTGGAATATGTGAAGTTCCGCCGCGGCAACTATTTCGTCGCCTCCTACCCTAAGAGCAGCGACCTCAACGAGCGCACGGAGGTGGGACTCCGTCTCAACAACGGCAGCCGCATACTCATCCGCCAGGTGGCGGGAGTGATGGCACGCCGCATCGTATGCTACGCCCACGAGGGCGAGCAGGTGCGCCAAAACCAAGAACTCGGGTTCATACGCTTCGGCTCACGCGTCGACCTATTCCTGCCTCTCGACTTTCCCATCAATGTGGGCCTGCAGGATAAAGTAAAAAACGGCATAAGCCCCATAGCAGAGATCGTATGATTGGCGACCAGATACTCTACGAAGACAACCACCTGCTGGCCATCAACAAGCTGCCAGGACAGATCACCCAGGGCGACAAGACCGGCGACCCGGCACTCGCCGACCTCGTCAAGGCGTTCATCAAGGAACGCGACAATAAACCCGGACAGGTATACTGCGGCGTCATACACCGCCTCGACAGGCCCGTCTCAGGCGTGGTGCTGCTGGCAAAAACATCAAAGGCACTCAGCCGTATGGTGGAGAAGGTACGCACACGCGATTTCGAAAAACACTACTGGGCAGTGGTGCGCAACGCACCGCCTCAGCAGGCAGCAACACTTGAAAACTGGCTCGTGAAAAACGAGGAACGCAACAAGAGCTACGTCTTCTCGTCGGCACGCCCCAACGCCAAACTGGCACGCCTCGAATACCACGACATCGCGGTCAGCGAGGGCGGCTACCACCTCCTCGACATCAACCTCCACACAGGCCGACACCATCAGATACGTTGCCAGCTGGCCAACATTGGTTGCCCCATCAAGGGCGACCTTAAATACGGCGCCCCGCGCAGCAACGACGACGGATCCATATCGCTGCACGCTCGCGAGATATCGTTCGAACACCCCGTCACACACCTTCCCATCACCATCACGGCACCGTGCCCCTCAATCGAAAAAATGTTTAATATTCAATAACCTATGAAAAGATATTCTTTTCTCATAGCCCTCTTCAGCATCGCCGTCGCTACACAGGCACAGCAGCTCATCGTCGACACCTTCGACAGCCTCGTGGTGCGCTACACCACACCGACACCCTCCGTCGTCGACGTGACACTGGCAGGCGAGAAATATGGCCTCATCACACTCGACGGCTACCACGCCGACGGTGAGGTGGGATCACCCTCACTGCCCGTCACCACGGCAACCATCGTGGTGCCCATAAGCAATGACTACGAGGTGGTGGTGCGCAACGCACGCTACGACACCATCCACAATTTCATGGCCTCACAGCGCGTGGCACCACAACAGCCTAGCCGCTCCAAGTCCGACACCATCGCCCACGCACCCGTTATCGACGAGCTACTCTATGCCACCGACGCACTCTACGGCCATCGCATGGCACAGGTGCTCTACCAGGGTATAGCACGCGACCGCGCCTACGCTACACTGGCTTTCAGCCCACTGCGCGTCAACCCCGTGAATGGCGACGTGGTGGTGTGCCGCGAGGCCGACGTGGTGGTGCGCTACCAGGGCGTCGACAAGGAGGCTACCATCGACCGCTACCAGCGCTACCACACACCGGCGTTCTCCCTGGGAACAACACTCAACAAGCTCTTCTCCTCCAAGGAAAATTTCTCCAACAGCCCTCTCCGGCTCACCATCGTGGCCAAAGCGTCACTGCGCTGCGGCGCACTCGTCAACTTAGCCAACTGGAAACGACAGCAGGGCATGATGGTCGACATCGTCTACTACGACGAGCAAGGACTCTCAGGCAACACAGCCATCGCTAACTACATCAAGACACTCTACACCTCCGCCACCACCACGGCACCGGCACCGACGTTCCTACTCCTCGTAGGCGACCACGAACAGCTGCCGGCATTCGACAGCAGGGTGCAACGCTCTTCCTACTACGACCCCGACAACGACCACATCACCGACCTCTACTTTACCACATGGACCGACAACGACATTCTGCCCGACTGCTACTACGGTCGCTTCTCGGCGACAGATACCACCACACTCGCCAACATCGTTAACAAAACCTTGCTCTACGAGACTTACGCCTTCAACGACGACGCCTACCTCGCCAAGGCAGCTCTCATCTCTGGCGTCGACCGCGGCCGCACCTCCGACAACGCCTACACCTATGCCGACCCCACAATGGATTATATCGCCTCAACCTACGTGAACGCCGCCAACGGTTTCTCTACTATATATTATTATAAGAACAACACCGACCACGCACCCACCGGCGTCACCGTCACAGGCAGCTCCCAGGAGTCCGCCAGCGCCACAGCACTGCGCAACCGCTACAGCGAAGGGCTGGGATGGATCAACTACTCGGCACACGGCGGCGAGACAGAGTGGTCCGAACCGGAATTCAACAACACACAGGTCAACAGAATGGGCAACAGCGGAAAACCGTCGTTCATGATAGGCAACTGCTGCCTGTCCAACCACTTCCAGACGGCCACATGCTTCGGCGAAGCACTCCTGCGTCGCGCCAACAACGCAGGCGCCGTGGCATACATCGGCGGCACCAACTCCACCTACTGGACAGAGGATTTCTACTGGTCCGTGGGCGTCAGAAGCAACATCTACAACACGATGGATGCCACCTACAACAGCCAGCACCTCGGCATCTACGACCGACTCTTCCACACACACGGCGAGAGCTTCACCGACTGGGCAACGACGGCAGGAGCTATGCCCGTATACGGATGCACGGCAGTCAACTCGGCGTCGTCATCGTCCACGTCGTCAGTCATGAAGACCTACTACTGGGAGATCTACGAACTCATGGGCGACCCATCGCTGATGCCCTGGCTCGGCACCGCCAGCGTGGCACCATTCCTGTGCTCCTACAACGACAACTGCGCCACAGTCACCACAGCACCCTACGCCTACGTGGCCGTCGTCGACTCTGCCAGCAATGAGCTGAAGACTTCAGCGTTTGCCGACGCCAACGGCAACGTCACACTCTGCGTGGCATCCGAAGAGGTGACACCCACCACACACTTCACCGTGACGGCACAAGGCTACAAACCCCTCTTCGCCACCTACCAACCCACAACAGTGGGCATCAGCCAGCTCGACGCCGCAGCCATACGCATCGCACCCAACCCCGCCACCACAGCATGCCGCGTGCAGGGCGAAGGACTGCGCCAGGTGACGCTGCTCGACATAGCAGGTCGCACCATCCTCTCGACACAGGCCTCCGACGACAACGCCACAATCAGCCTCAACGGCATACCCTCAGGCATCTATCTCGTCAAGGTGCTCACAACAGCAGGCACACACGTCGAAAAACTTATCGTGAAAAAATAACACACACCCCCATGAAAATAATACGCTTCGCCTCGCTCCTCGTCGCTCTCCTCGCCACAACAGCATGCGGCAACCACAACGACAACCCCGTCAGCCTCGACGCCGAGGGCGTCCCACAGCTCACCTCCATGAACGACACACTGTCGTGGGTCTACGGCCAAAACCTCGCCGATATTCTCACCAACCAGGAGGTGTTCAAGACACTCAACGCCGACGTGGTGATGCAGTCGGCACGCCACGCTCTCGCCAATGCCAAGCAGCCCTTTACGCCCGAGGAGACACGCGAAGCGCTCGAGTACCTCTATTCCATGCATAACCTCGCACAGCAACAGCAGGTCAACGAGCAGAAGACCACCGTCGAGCAGCAGCAGACAGAAGCACTCGAACGCATACTCAAGGAAAACCCCAAGGTCAAGAAACACCCCTCCGGATTCCTCTACGAGTGTGTGCGCCCGGGTAAAGGGGCCAACGCTATATACGCACAACGCGTGATGATCGACTACAAGAGCTTCCTGCTCCTCACAGGCGAGGCATTCGACCAGACCTACGGCGTACGCGATCCGATCATCACCGTCATCGGCGAACCACTCTTCCGCGGCCTCATCGACGCGCTCCAGCTTATGAACACGGGAAGCATCTACCGCTTCTACTTCCCCTACCAGCTGGCATTCGGCGAACGCGGTTCACGCAAGGTGCCCCCCTTCACGCCCATCATCTATGAGGTGGAGATGCACGAAATGTACGAGAACTAATAGCCCAAAATCTTCAACATCGATTTGTAGCTCTGCTCCTTGGCAAAGAGCTTGGTGGTGTAGTCACCGTTCTCGTCTTTGTCAATGATGACATGCTTCGGAGCAGGGATTAGGCAGTGCTGTATGCCGCCATACCCGCCGATGCTCTCCTGGTAGGCGCCCGTATGGAAGAAACCTATATAGAGAGGACTGTCTTTCTGTAGCTTGGGGAGGAAGATGGCGTTGGCGTGGCTGTCGGCATTGTAATAGTCTTCACTGTCACACGTCAGGCCACCAAGGAACACACGCTGGTACTCGCAATCCCAGTGGTTGATGGGCAGCATGATGAATCGCTGGTTGATGCCCCAGGTGTCAGGCAAGGTGGTGATGAAGCTGCTGTCTATCATGTACCACAGCTCGCGGTCGTTCTGCTGCTTCTGGTCAAGGATGCTGTACAGCGTGGCACCGCTCTCACCAACGGTGAAGGAACCGAACTCGGTGTAGATGTTGGGCTCCTCGACACCACGCTGGCTGCAGATGTTCTTAATCTGCGCCAGGATCTCCTCGGCCATATATTCGTAGTCAAAGTTAGTGGCCAAGCTCACCTTACTGGGGAAGCCACCTCCGATGTTCAGCGAGTCAAGCTCCGGACACAGACGCTTCAGGTCGCAGTACACGTTGACGCATTTGGCAAGCTCGTTCCAGTAGTAGGCGGTGTCACGGATACCCGTATTGATGAAGAAATGAAGCATCTTGAAACGGAACTTGTTGTTAGGCTTCACCTGCTCCTCATAGAACGAGATGATGTCATTGTAGCGTATGCCGAGACGCGAGGTGTAGAAGTCAAACTTCGGCTCCTCCTCAGAGGCAATGCGGATACCTAGGTTCATCCGATTCTTGCTCTTCTCCAGGCTCTCGTTCAACTGGCAGAACTCGTTCTTGTTGTCCAACACAGGGATGACGTTGACAAAGCCTTCATTGAACATACCCACTATGTTATCTATATACTGCTCTTTCTTGAAACCATTGCAGACGATGGTCTTCTCTTTGTCTATCAAACCCTGCGCATGCAACTCCTGGATCAGGTTGATGTCAAAGGCCGACGAGGTCTCCAGGTTGATGTCGTTCTTCAACGCCTCCTCCAGCACAAAGGCAAAATGACTGCTCTTGGTGCAGTAGCAGTAGTTGTAGGTGCCGCGATAGTCGGTCTTGGCAATGGCAACATTGAACAGACGCTTGGCACGCTGTATCTGCGAACTGATCTTGGGAAGGTACGTGATCTTCAACGGCGTACCGTACTGCTTGATGATCTCCATTAACGGTATGTCGTGAAAATACAACTCTCCATCCTCCGTGCGGAATTCGTCCTGCGGAAAGTCAAAGGTCTGGTCGATGAGGTCGTAATATTTGTTTTTCATACCATCTAAGTGTTTTAGGTTTCGCTTTTTATGACAATCCGACTCACGCGGATTGTGCGGCAAAGATACAACTAATTTGATTACTTCAAAAAATAAAATAAAAAAATATTGCCAGCAAGGGTCATGCCGGCAATATCTTTCTCTCGCAAAACCTATAAGCTACACCGTCATTTCCCGCGACCCTGCACGATGATCTTGGCGGTGTAAATCATGATCTTGATGTCCGTGGTGAGCGACATGTTGTCAATGTAGAGCAGGTCGTAACGCAAGCGCTCCACCATCTCGTCGACATTCGACGCATAGCCGTATTTCACCTGACCCCACGACGTGATGCCGGGCTTCACACGCTGCAACAACAGGTATTCCGGCGCGCGACGCACGATCTGGTCGATATAGAACTGACGCTCCGGACGCGGTCCTACGATCGACATGGTGCCACGCAGCACATTCCAGAACTGCGGGATTTCGTCCAGACGCACCTTGCGCATGAAACGGCCGAAGGGCGTGATGCGCGGGTCGTTGTCCTTCGAGAGGGCAGGACCCATCTGCTCGGCGTCGACATACATCGAACGGAATTTGTGCATCCGGAACGGACGACCGTGGTAGCCGATGCGTTCCTGCGCATAGAAGACAGGACCCGGCGAGGTAGCCTTGACGATGATGGCAGTGACGAGGTAGACGGGCGACAGCACCACCATAGCAACCAACGACAGCACAATGTCGGCAAGCCTCTTCACAGAGTACTGCCACTCGCTCATCAGCCTGTTGTTGATGATGATGAAGGGCGAATGGAAGATGGAATCCTGCTTCACGGTGCCCATGATGATGTCTCGCGCCTCAGGGGTGATCTTGATGATCAGGTCACCACAGGTGTTCAGCGTGCGCAGCAACGGCGCGATGCGACCCCGCTGCTCCTCCTCGAGGGCTATGATCACCTCCTCGACACCTTTCTCCTCCACGATGCGGCGCAGGTCGCCAGGACCACCCAGCATAGGCATGATGCCGTCAAGCTTGCCACCCCCAGCCACACCATCCTCGGCGGCGATATATCCCACAAAGAGGTTGCCAGAGTAGGTCTCCTGGTTCTCCAGGTCCAGGTAGGTCTGCAACGCCTTGCCGCCACAGCCTATCATCAGCGTCGGGAAACCAAGGCGACGGCTGTGCACCCTCCGCACCGTCTGCGAGGTGATGACAACACGGCACGCATAGGTGAGCACAAAATGCACCACCAGCAGGAACAGGAAGGTGCTGTAGTAGTACCAGTACGTCGTGGTGGCATCGTCGATGAGCAGCAGGAAGAAGAGCACCACGACACCAATAAGCGTGGCACCAAGGGTGTCCAGAAACTCCTTCAGGCGCGCCTTGCGCAGCACACCGCGGTACGTGCCCATGATGGTGTACAACGACAGCCACCCCAGAGGCACGGCGACAAGACCCGTCCAGAAGTTCGTGTCACTGAACACACCGGCGGCATCATGGAAGGCCGTATGTTCGAGGACAAGCTTGCGGAACAGGAACAGCGACGCCCACGCCACCATGGCACTCAGGGTGTCGAAAACAATATATTTGATGGTCTGTCTCTTTTTCATCAGCAAGAAATAGTGTTCACAAGAATAGATAGGTGGAGCTCATCAGCTTCACATTGTCGATGCGCGCCGTGCCACCCTCGCCACTCTCGTTGAGGGCCGTAAGCTTCATACGGAAGGAGGGGTTGTGGTTGAACCAGCTCCACGTGCGCCCCAGGTTGATGTAGAAATGTTGCCACTTGTCTGTGGGATTTAACACCACGACACCACGCGTGTCGGTGCTGCTGCTGCTGCTGCCCGACGTGCTGTAGGTGTACGACGACGTCATGAAGAGCTCCACAGGCACCTCGCTGCGCAGGTCCAGCTCCAGGTAGAGGTTGGTGCTGGAGGTATAGGGCACGTAGAAGCTGTTCTTCAGAGCCACATCCACATAGCCCACACTGTCGGGCACCGTGATGGTGCCGTAGCCAGCGCCGTCACAAGCGTCATCGGGGGCCTCCGTGACCCACCCCATCACCGAGTCGAAGGCCAAAGCACCCTCGTCACGCTCGAAAGGCTCGAAGAGGTGCACCGTGATGTAGCGCATGTTGTAGGCCGTATGCAGCGTGTCCAACGACAGGGTGTCGCCGGCAACGAAACGCAGCGTGTCAGCGGCACTCTTCTTCTTGATGCAGATATGGTCGAAGAAGGGGAAGGCAGGCTGCGTGCCGTACACGCCGCTCTGCACCACGGCAGGGTACACAAGGATGGAGTCGACGTCACCCTCGCCAAGCACAGGAATCGTGAAGGGCATCTCCTGATGTCCCAGACGCTCGGCAGAACGACGTCCCGTATAGTACACATAGACGTTGCAGAAGGGCACCTCACTCGTCGTGAAGCCCGGCAGCGTCGTCTCGTTACGTCCCGTGGTGATATACACATCCGACGTGGTGTCCACCACGATGGCGTCGATACGCAGAAAGGCAGGAGCCACAAAGTCATCATCCTCACAACCCCACAGACAGGCGAAGGCGACGACCGTCAGCAGGCATCCTGCAAAGCACCGCAAGCTCTTTTTCATACCCTCTCTAACGACACTACACACTATTTATTTTAGTCACCACAAAATATTTCACCCCACAACGCAGTTCACTATCACGTATGAGAGACCTCTCACAGCACCTCCTCGACCTCCTCGAGAACGCCATCGCCGCCAGCGCCACGACGGTGCACGTCACCATCCACGACAGCCTCCGCGACAACAGCATCACCGTCCGCATCGACGACGACGGCCACGGCATGCCGCCCCATATCCTCGCCTCAGCCTCCGACCCCTACACCACCTCACGCACCACACGCCATGTAGGCCTTGGACTCCCACTCCTCCTCCTCACCACACAGCGCTGCCACGGCACCATGCAGCTCACCAGCACCGTGGGCAAGGGCACACAGCTCCGCTTCTCTTTCCAGCACGACCACTGGGACCGCCCACCCATGGGCGACCTCGCGGGAACACTGGCACTCACCATCGCCACACACGACGACATACGCTTCTTCTTCTCCTACCACACCGACCACGGCCATTTCGCCCTCTCCTCCGACGAGCTGCGCGACGCCCTCGGCGTCACCTCCCTCAACCATTTCCGCATCGTCTCCCTCATCACCACCCTCCTCGCCGACGGCCTCAAGGCCGTGGAGGCTAACAAATAAACACCCACACCACCATGACACGCATCGGCGTTCTCAGTGACACCCACGGCACCCTCGCCCCTCAGGTCTTCGACTTCTTCAAAGACTGCGACGAGCTGTGGCATGCCGGCGACATAGGCCCCGGCGTCCTCGACGAGCTGCGCGCCTGGAAACCCCTCCGCGCCGTCTGGGGCAACTGCGACAGCGTAGCCCTCCACTACACCCTCGACGAGCGCGCCTTCTTCGTCGTGGAAGGGCAGCGCGTCCTCATGACCCATATCGGCGGCCACCCCGGCCACTACCCCTACGAGCTGCGCCGCACCCTCCAGCTCGCGCACCCCGACATCTTCGTCTGTGGCCACAGCCATATCCTCCGAGTCGCCTACGACCACGACTACCGTTTCTTGCATATCAACCCCGGCGCCGCCGGCCGCCAGGGCTTCCACCGCGTCGCCACCCTCGTACGCTTCTCCCTCAACCCCACACCCACCGACCTCGAGATCCTCGAATTTCCCAAACCCTAACCCCCCAACACACATCACCCCCCCCCGCCCGCGGTTTTTCTTTCTCCCGCCTGCGGCGTAATCCATAGATCCAGTTTTCTCCTGCCTGGGGAGGGGTCTATATATAAAATGTTATCTTTTCGGGATCACCTGGTTGTTGTCCTTTGCATACTTCTACTCTGCGTCGCGCACCAGCCGTACAGATAATCCCCTGAAACGGCCGACTTTGGCAATACTATAGGTTAACTTATTTGGATTGGTGTTTTTGTAGAATCGAAAAAACTGTGCTCCAGTTTTATTGGCTGATGACGTCCAATAATACCCTTCTGAGGCATTGTTATAGGTTGGGTCTTCTCCGGATCGGTAACCTGCTGCGGGGAGGAACACGGCACCGTCCCTCTCCAACGTTAGCCACTGTGAGGCTGTAAAACTATTCGTATTCCACTCCGTCACCACGTCTTCAAACGTCACAAAAGTATATCCACCACTATTTTGAAAGTGGTCGGGCAGGATGATAACTCCATTTACACCGGCCACCTGTGCATAGCAGCATTTATTGTATGCGTTGTCACGGTAATTTAAAAGATAATATAATTCACCTTCTGTTAGCGTGCGCCACGTCCCCGCACCTCCCGCATCCTGTATGGCATTGTGTACACCCCAGTCGTATTGTGTGCCGGCAATGTCTATTCCTGTTTCTCCGGCGTAATCCGACCATTCTTCACTTGTTAAATAGGGTTCTCTGCCGTTATGTCCGCTGGTGCCCCAACCGAAGAGGTCGCGGTCTACATTGGCACCTGTCACACACTGGGCAGACCCAATCACATCATACTGATGCTCCGCGAAGCGCCAGTAGGGCGTGGCGGCACTGCCGATATACTGCAGGTTACCTTTGGAGAAACGCACCTGCTTGTTGGCAGCCACGCTGAAAAGGCTTCCGTCGACGGTGCTCGACGGCGTCGTTGCACGTAGCTCTATCTGTGCCGTCGCTATCGCGTTGCGCGGCAGGGCAGGGGAGTCCTTGGTGCCACTATAGGTGTATTGCGTCAACGTCGCCACCTCCGCGACGCCTGCCACGCTGATGTGCTCGCCGCTGGGCGTCGTCGCCACCACCTCGATGGTGAGATCGTTCATTGCCGCTGCGATAGGCAGTATGGGCACCTGAATCTCACGGATGTCACTACCGCCGGTGGCGATGACGGGAGTGTCAGAGAAGAATACACTTACTTTGCGTTCCGATGAGGTAGACGTAGTGGTAGCGGAGAGGCCGAGGTCCGCGGCGTCGTGGTTCACCGTCACGCTGCCGCAGAGTCGCTGTGTGGCACTTCGCACGGTGACGTGGTTCAGATATAGGTCATGACCCGTAGTGTTCCTTATGCGCACCAAGATGGCTGCTGTGACATGCTTGAACATGATGCTCTCGGCGCTAGCATTCGCCCTACCTACCATAGGTAACCCGGGAATAATTTGCAAGGCCCCGTTGGAGTGACATGAATAGGTTGACGGTATCGTGATGCTGGGAGTATCATTCTTCCAGTAACTTTCAGTTCCCGAGACAATACTATAAGGATAGTATCCATAGATGGTTCCGGTTGGGCTCACGTCAACATATGCTCTTCCGTCAGCTACGGTTACCTTCGGCGTTTCGCTGTTGATGCGCACTTGGTCGCCGTCCACCCAGTAGACGCGTGTCCCGGCGACGGCAGTTTTGCTATCGTCGCTTCCTTCTGTTTTTAGAATCATGCGTCCCGAGCGTTCCATCTCATCTTTTACACAGCCACTCATGGCCGCAAGCGATACCAGAAGCATGGCTATGGTGCCGATGTAATCTATTTTAACTCCAAGTTTAACAATTACAGCAGGGAAGATGCTCATATCTATAAGAGGATAGATGTTTGAAAAAGGAAATTGCAAAGATACAAAATGTTTCTGAATCAGCAATAAATTTGTTTTAGGAGCTTTATGTGACAGTGTGACAGTTGTGACAGTTAATTTTCGGGCTATACTACACCTAAAATACTCTTTATATTTATATGTATAAATATAAAAGTATACTTTGGGCTTTGCATACCTCTATTTTGAACTGTCACAACTGTCACACTGTCACAAAACATTTTTTTTGGAAAATTCGTAGACCGCAATGCGGCGGTTGTACTTTTGCATCGTCGTTTGGCGTTAGGGGGCGGCGGGCAAATGACAGACGAACAGATTCCAACGTCTGAGAACTCTTTGAAACGTCTGAGCAGATAGGTAGGCATGCACGTGGTAGCACTTAGGTGGAAGGTAGGCGACACTAGGTGTTATGTAGGTGTCATGTAGGTGTCATGTAGTAGGTGAAGGCTGGAACATCTTGGAAATCTGATTGGAATATAGTAACCACGATGTTTTTTTGCACGGGAAGAAAAAAAATATTATATTTGCATTATATATACTCTTTGGGAGTAATTGTCAAATATCACATAATCAATCAAAAACATAAAAAAATGAAGAAATTCCTTACCACATTTTTCGTCGCAGCACTGGCTTTCGCCATGCAGAGCTGCGATAAGAGCGACAACCTGGTGATGAACACCAGCGAGACAACAGTCACCGTCACCGTAGAAGGCAGCTTCTTCGAGGGCAAGCAGGTGCAGTCAATCCTCGAGAGCGCACAGATCGTCAACGGACAGTGCCAGGTGCGCGTCTTCGACAATGACCTGCCCCAGTTCCTCGCCGTCACCGATGGCGACAACCATGTGTACATGCTCTTCCGCGGCCCCGTCACGGAGAACATCACCATCAACGCCACCAGCACCGCCCAGGCCCTGGTGACCTTCAACCCCCTCTTCGGCCCCGTGCCCAACAATGAGCACGCCGCCCTGATGACGAAGGCCGCCTCGTACACCACCCAGTACAACGCCCTCACCGGCGCCGTGATGACCATGGTGAACAACCACTACGACCTGCTGGGCAGCGGCAACGGCAACATGATCAGCGCCCTCGGAAACCTGCTCAGCGCTATGGCTGGCGACGCCTACGACGAGCAGACGGCTTTGGATCAGCAGATCGACAACAACAGCGTCTACGGCCACGCCAGCTACCCCCTGATGAGCTGGGTCAACGGCGGCAGCCTCTTCCTCCAGACCTCTGCCAACTGCCCCACCTACACCCTCAGCGTGTACAAAGGCGACAACCCCGAGGATCTGATCTACAACGAGGTGAGCGTGAAGGCCTCGACGAAGTACGGCTTCATGGGCTACCTCAACGCCACCAGCGTGGCTACCTACTACGGCGAGCCTTTCGAGGTGGAGTTGGAAGGTGAAGATGCCGGCATCTACACCCTCGCCCTCACCTGCAACGACGAGAGCGCCCTCAACGACCTCTGCACCCGCATCGTGCGCTACTCCGCCGCTACGGCAGGCATCGAGGCCAACACGGCTATGCTCAGCATCATCGTGCCTATCATCATGAACGCCTTCGGCGACAATGTGGACTTCACCAACACCGATATCGACCTGCCCAACGTCATCCTCCGCACCTACACGGGCATGATCCAGCAGATGGACAGCCAGAGCATCCGCGCCCTCCTCGAGATCGACGGCAACTGGCATATCGCCAGCCACCTGGCCACGCTCTATACGCAGAACGCCACGCAGATCGACCAGACTCTCCGCCGCGTGTGGACCATCGCCGACGCCAACCTCGCACAGTACCGCAGCATCACGCTGCAGGCCAGCTACAACAACGGCGTTGTGGCTCCCGTGCTGCAGAACTAATGCGGCAGACAAGCAAAAAGCATAATGAAGGGGCGGCGCCACAGGCGCCGCCCCTCTTTTATTGTCGCATGACGCCGCAGGGGCTACCGCCGTTGCGCCAGCACGACGCCGGCGATGACCACCACAACACCCACACATTTGCTCCACGAGAAGGTCTCCTGGCCGATGAGCAGCGCAGCAAGCAGCGAGAAGATGGGTATGGCGTTGCTGAAGATACTGGCACGCGAGGCACCGAGGTTCTTGACGGCGACGTTGTAGAAGGCGTAGGCCAGGGTGGAGCAGCAGATGCCCAAGGTGAGCAGCAACGCCAGCATGCGCGGCGACCACGACAGCTGCGTAAGGTGGCCACCGTCGAAGGCGAGGACCAGCGGCAGGAAGTAGACGAGGCCGATGAGGTTCTGGTAGGTGGTGATGACCAGCGGGTTGTAGTGGCCGACGACCTTGACGAGCAGCAGGGTGCAGACCACGGCGATGACGACGGCGCCGCAGAGGAACAGCATGCCGTGCAGGTTGCCAGCGAAGCCCTCGCCGCCGGCAAGGATGAGCACCACGCCACCCAGCGACAGCAGCACGCCACCCACCATGGAGCCTCTCACGCGCTCGCGGTAGGCGAGCCACATGCCGAAGGGCACGAAGAGGGGTATGGTGGCGATGATGACAGCGGCCAGGGAGCCGCTGACGAGCTGCACACCCGTGGTCTCGCAGAGGTGGTAGATGAAGGGCTCGGTGAGGGCCAGCAGGAGGAACCACTTGATGTCCTTGCGCCGCGGCCGCGGCAGCCACCGCGAGTCGTGGCGCAGATGCCGCAGGAGCGCCAACGATGGCAGCATGACGACGCTGGCGACGGCCAGACGCAGCGTGATGAGCAGCGTGACGCTCATGGCCGCCTCGGTGAGGAACAGCTCTTTGGTGAAGATGAAACTCACACCCCAGAAGATGATCGCGAGGGTGACGAGGATGTAGGTCAGTGTTCTGTTTTTCACTTTGTCAGAAGGGATAGTTGATGCCGAAATTGGTGACCACCTGGTCGATGTTCCAGTGGGCGGGACGCCAGCGCAGGGCGCTGCTGAAGCCAGGGTCATAGAGCGGTATGGCGAAATCGAGCCGCAGGGTGGCTATGGAGACGTTGACGCGCAGCCCCAACCCCACGCCCAGGGCTATCTCGCTCAGCACACGGTCCCAGCGCCATTCGCCGCCCGGGTACTGGTCGGAGCTGTTGTAGAGCCACACGTTGCCGGCGTCGGCGAACAGGGCGCCTTCGAAGATGCCAGCTATGGGGAAGCGCCCCTCGATGTTGGCGACGAGTTGAAGGTCGCCCACGCGCTCGAGCATGTTGTCGCTGCCTTCGTAGCTGCCAGGGCCGAGGTGACGCAGCTGCCAGGCACGCATGGTGGTGGGACCGCCGCCGTAGAAGCTCTTCTCGTAGGGCATGGATACCGAGTTGCCGTAGGGCATGCCGGCACCCACGAGGAGGCGCGTGACGAGGGTGGAGGAGCGCCCGAGGCGCAGGTAGCGCGTATATTCGCCGTTGAAGCGCACATACTGTGAGAAGGGGACGCCATAGATCTGGCGCACGTTGTTGCTGTCACTGCCTCCCGACGCCATCTTGCTGAGGGCGCTGAGCACGTTGCCGGCGGTCTCGACGGAGAGGTGCAGCAGCGTGAAGTCGTTGCGGCTGCCCAGCTGCTGGTTGCTGTAGGTGTAGTCGTAGCGGGCGTCCATGATGAAGTGGCTGCTGTACTGGTAGTTGAGGCGCAGGTCGCCGACGGTCTCAAGGCGTTGCATGAACTCGCCGTCCAGGCTGAGCATGCGCACGTAGGTGAGCTCGATGGGCAGCAGCTGATGGCGTTTGCGGCGGTTCTGCGACCAGGAGTAACCGAAGGAGGTGTTGGCGAGGATGCGCTCGAACCAGTAGCGGTACTGGTAGCTGCCGCCTAGGCTGATGAGCGTGTGGGGCTGCGTGCGCTGCCACACGATGCCCGAGGCGAAGGGGAGCAGGAAGATGGGCACGTCGAGCGACGACTCCAGCCCCACCTCGAAGGCGCTGAAGTTGTCGTAGAAATTGTCAACGCGCTGCGTCAGTATGAATTTGGGGAGCTCGAGCAGCAGTGTCCCTTTCACCTTGAATAGCTCGGCGCCGCCGAAGAGGTTCTTGTGCTGGTACTCCAGCGAGGTCTCCACGCCGAGGTTGCCGTTGGAGAAGAAGTTGCCGCTGTCCTTGCCGCCTAGGGGCGAGGCGTTGGTGAGCTCGAGGGAGAGGCTGATGCGCTGGGGTGTGTTGCCCACGAGGCGCACATGTGCGTCGACGAGAGGCAGCGTGGCGTCGGAGGCCGGCGACTCGCTGAATTCAACGTTGATGTATTTGAAGTTGCGCAGGTTGAGGAGCGAGTTGTAGGTGTTCTGCACGTAGCGTGGACGGTAGGTCATGCCGGGGAAGAGCATCATGGAGCGGCTGATGGTCTGGGGCCGCAGCGTCATGGGTCTGTCGTAGACGAAGAGGTAGTCGATGCGCCGCGAGGTGCCGGGGTAGTTGAAGATGAGGGTGTCGTAGGTGCGCTCGCCGCTGCGCAGCCCTGCCGTGCTGCCAGGGTAGATGTAGATGTTGTTGATGTGGTAGATGCGCAGGCCTGTGGCGTCGACGACGACGTCGATGGAGAGGTGATGCTCGTCGTAGGTGGTGTCCACCAAGAAGTGCACCATGGCGGCACTGGCGTGGTAGAATCCGGCGTCGTGCAGGTTGTTGACTAGGCGCGAGCGTTCGGCGGTGAGCTTCTCCTGGTCGTAGTACTGTCCGCCCTGCAGGGGCGAGGCACCGCGCCACTGCTCCAGGAGTCGCGCCACGGTGTCGTTGGCGGTGCGGTAGGTCACCTCGTCGACCATATAGCGCGGCGTGGCGTTGATGCGGTAGCCGATGGTGATCTTCTTCTCGTCGATGGCTACGGTGTCAAAGGTGACGGTGGAGTGGAAGCACCCTTTTGACTCGAGGAGTCCTTGCAGCTGCTGCGCCGTGCGGCGCGCCTTGTCCGCGTCGTATACCACGGGTGCCTGCCCGAGTTGCCGCCAATACCTACCCCAAAGGGTCTTGTCGTTGGGACTGGCGACACTGTAGATCCACATGCCCACGGGGAGCTTGCGGATGCCCAGGACGCGCGAGTTGCGGCGCTGCACGTAGTAGTCGTCCGACTGTTTCAGCGCCTCTTTCACGGCGCTGCTGACGGCGCTGCTGTCGCTCATCGTCACCGTCTGTTTGGTGTCGTAGAGCAGGTGGCTCCCCTCGGGCACATAGCGGTAGGTGTAGCACGAGGTGAGCAGAGGCAGCAGGAGCAGCAGGTGGTATAAACGCTGTCTATAGGTCAAGGAGGGAGAGTATTTTTTCTGTGCTTCCGAGGTTGTCGTTCATGTAGGTCAGGCAGACCTGTGAGGCCTGTGCGAGTGCGCTGGTGGGCGTGCGTCCGTCGGCGTCGTTCTGCCACAGCGGCGCCGTGCGCGCCACGAAGTCGGCGCTGCTGGCGACACTCCATCCGCCGCCGCGCTCCACGATGTCGCATGCTTCCTGGAACTTGTGGTAGTTGGGACCGAAGAGGACGGGTTTGCCGAAGGTGACGGCTTCGAGGATGTTGTGGATGCCCACGCCGAAGCCGCCGCCGATGTAGGCCACGGTGGCGTAGCGGTAGATTTTGGAGAGGAGGCCTATGTTGTCGATGATGAGGATCCGGTAGGTGGCAGGGGAGCAGGAGGACTGCTGGGCGCTGTCTTGCGCGCTCAGCAGCTGGGACACGGCAGAGTAGCGTATGCTGTCGGGGAAGAGACCCTCGATCTGCTTGAGGTGCTCCTCGCTGATGACATGAGGGGCGAGGATGATCTTGGCTGTGGCGTGTGTGGCACCGTTGAGCATGGCGTCGGCCAGGAGCTGCTCGTCGGGAGGCCATGTGCTGCCCGCCACGAGTACGTCGCCCTCGTGGTTGGCGAGGAAGGCTTCCACCACGGCGTTGCCTTCGGCGGCCTGGGCTATCTGGTGCACACGGTCGAAGCGTGTGTCGCCGGCCAGCGAGCACTGCTCCACGCCGTGGCCACGCAGCACCGCGAGACTCTCGGCGTTCTGCACGAAGATGTGACGGAAGCAGGTGCGCAGCTGCCGCCGGAACCAGCCGCCATACCAGCGGAAGAAGTACTGCTCCGGACGGAAGATGGAGGAGAAGAGGTAGGTGGGGATACCACGGGTGCGCAAGGCTCCCAGGTAGTTGTACCAGAATTCGTACTTCACGAAGAAGACCATGGTGGGGTTCACCAGTTGGAGGAAGTGGCGCACGTTGCGCGGCGTGTCCATGGGCAGGTAGCAGAGCGCCTCGGCGTGGGGGTAGTTCTTGCGCACCTCATAGCCGGAGGGTGAGAAGAAGGTTACCACCACCTGGTAGTCGGGGTGGCGCTGGCGGAAGGTCTCGAGGACGGGGCGCGCCTGCTCGAATTCGCCGAGGCTGGCGGCATGGAACCATGCCGTAGGTCTGCCGGCCTCGAGGTTGCGCACGGCAGAGGACAACTGCTGCCAGCCCTGCACCATCTGGCGCGCCTTCTGATGGCCGACGAGGGCGGCGAGACGGATGCCGAAGGTGTAGAGATAGAGACCTATCGAATAGAGAAATCGCATGGGGGAGGGGAATAAGAGTTGAAAGTTGAGAGTTAAGAGTTGAAAGTTGAGAACTTAGAATTAATAGTAGTAATAATCGTAGGAGGTGCGGCCGGTGATAGGGAACATCCAGGTGAGGCGCACGGCAGCCATATGGTCGAGGTAGGTGCTGTTGTCTTTGCCGTTGAGGCCCATGAGGTTGTCGATGATGTAGGGACGCGACGACCAGCTCAGGCACTGGCTGAGCTCGAAGGTGAGCTTCACGTTGACATAGGTGCGGTAGTTGCTCATGTAGATAAAGCCTATGCTCTCGGTGAGGAGGATGCCGTTGCGCAGGTGGTCGTAGAGTTTGGCGTAGTTGCCGCTGATCTGCGGTATCTCGTCCTCGTTCATATCCTGCGTGAAGACGGTCTTCTGCATGAACCATCCGCCACTGAGTTTGAGGAGGATGCCGGAGTTGGGGTCTTTGGGCAGCACACGCAGTATCCTGCCTACGCCGACGCGTGCCGCCAAACCACGGTTCTGCGCCAGCACAACGCCGTCGACGCCGCCGATGCTCACAAGCTGGCCGCGGTGGTTGTAGATGCCACCCATGCGTTCCACACGGCTGAGCAGGTTGTCGCTGTTGAACCACAGGTCACCGTCGCCGGTGAGGAGCCATCCGCTGCGGAATTTGTACATCCACTCCAATGCGAAGTTGACGTAGGGACCGTCGTAGAGGTCTTTCATGCCGCCACCCTTGAGGTCCTGGCTGTTGCTGCCACCGAGAGGCATCTGCAGCCCTGCAGAGAAGCCTATGATGTTGCATTGCAACGTGTCGGTGGAGAGCTTCACCTGCGCCGAAGCGCTGCCGCCCGCCGCCACCATCAGCAGCACAAGAACCGTCACACACGCTATTTTTCTTCTCTTCACTTGTGTATCAAAAAAAAGTTGTACTTTTGCATTTCGTTTCACGAAAACGAATGTCACACGAAATTATTGTATCTATATAAAAATATTATGGCTAAAGACTTTCCCAAACGTAGCGAAAACTATTCAGAATGGTACAACGAACTGGTGGTGCGTGCCGACCTCGCCGAGCAGAGCGCCGTGCGCGGATGCATGGTCATCAAGCCCTATGGTTATGCCATCTGGGAGAAGATGCATGAAGAGTTGGACCGCATGTTCAAGGCCACAGGCCACCAGAACGCCTACTTTCCCCTGTTCATCCCCAAGAGTTTCCTGAGTCGTGAAGCCGAGCATGTGGAGGGCTTCGCCAAGGAGTGCGCCGTGGTGACGCACCACCGTCTGATGAACGACCCCAACGGCAACGGCGTAGTGGTAGATCCCGCCGCCAAGCTGGAGGAGGAACTCATCGTGCGTCCCACTTCCGAGACCATCATCTGGAGCACCTATAAGAACTGGATCAAGTCGTACCGTGACCTTCCTATCCTCTGCAACCAGTGGGCCAACGTGGTGCGCTGGGAGATGCGCACGCGCATGTTCCTCCGTACCGCCGAGTTCCTGTGGCAGGAGGGTCACACCGCCCACGCCACACGCCAGGAGGCCGAGGAGGAGACGCGCCGCATGCTCGACGTCTATGCCGACTTCGCCGAGCGATATATGGCTATGCCTGTCATCAAGGGTCACAAGAGCCCCAACGAGCGCTTCGCCGGCGCCCTCGACACCCTCTGCATCGAAGC
>CACZRR010000042.1 GCA_902783595.1 uncultured Bacteroidota bacterium | reverse complement strand
TAATTGTGTTTATGGTAAGAAGTTCACGGATGACAACAAAAAACGGTCGGTAATCACTAACCCGTCAACTTGATCCAGTCGCAGGACACAAAAGTGACAACCTAAATCAGCAAATCACAAACCCACAAAGTGCTATGGCTGCCGAGTTCGATGAGGCAAGGATCGAAGAAGCCACCAAGAAGGCATCAAGAATGCGTTTGCTCCTCAAGGTGATTCGCTGCAAGTTAGTACAGGGGACAGGCACCTTCGTGGGGGGGGCAGCCATTCCTTAGGTGGGTTCACCAGCAAGTTTTATCTCTGCATCAACGACAAAGATATCGCCGTCCTTGTCTATCAGCACATTGCGGGGCAAAAGATCCCAAATCTCGTACTCGCCAAAATCCTTCAGATTTCGCCAACTGCTCCGCGACCCGTTGTTCTACTTCGAACGGATTTACATCAACTTCGCCATTGCTAAGTTGCGCTTCATATACTCGGCAAAGTCGGCTGATTTCATCGGCGATTTCCTCGATGCGGCGATTTTCCGCTTCTTGCGCTCCGTCGCTTCCTTGTGGAATCGATTCAGGAATGTCATAGCTCATCGACATATTGGTTTTCAAAGTGAAAAAATATGAAGAATTCTCGTATTGACCAGATTAAATTTTGGACTTGGCACAGGAGCCAGTTCCCAGTCCCTCTCCACTGCGTGCGATGGATTGGTTCTTCCGCTGCGCGGGGTTTTCTGCTCCCCTCGCTGCGCTCGGAAATCCATAGATCCAGTTCTTTTCTTCTCCCCGCCTGCGGCGGAAATCTTGTGGATCCTGAAAATCTTCTTCTCCTGCGAGTCCTTTGACATCAGGGTGAATCTAATAGATCTTTTCTATTGGTATCGCGACTGCGTGCGATGAGGTTATATTTTTGAGGCGGGTGATGCAATAAAACGGGGGGGCTGTCCGTTGAGGTATTTATTATGGAAGGTTTGCCCGCGTTATTTATGGATCTGGCGGTGATCTTGGTCACCGCAGGCGTCATCACCGTTGTGTTCAAGTGGCTCAAGCAACCTCTGGTACTGGGGTATATCCTGGCGGGCTTTTTCATAGGTCCCTATTTCCCGTGGTTCCCTGCCGTCACGGACACCGGCAGCGTGCATGTGTGGAGCGACATCGGCATCGTGTTCCTGATGTTCGCCCTGGGCTTGGAATTCAGCATCAAGAAGCTGCGGAAGGTGGGTGCCACAGGCGCCGTGACGGCGTTCACGGAGCTGTGTGTGATGTTCGTGGTGGGCAATATCGTGGGGCACATACTGGGCTTCTCGGATATGGATTGCGTGTTTCTGGGGTGCATGATGAGCATCTCGTCGACGGCCATCATCATCAAGAGCTTCGACGACCTGAAGTTCAAGAGGCAGAAGTTCGCCTCTACGGTGACGGCGGTGCTGGTGGTGGAGGACCTCATCGCGGTGCTCCTGCTGGTGGTGCTGTCGACGGTGAGTGTGAGTAAGAGCTTCGACGGCGGCGAGCTGGTGATGAATATCGTGAAGCTGGTCTTCTTCCTCATCGTCTGGTTTGTGTTCGGCATCTACCTGATCCCGACGTTCCTGCGGTGGATGCGCAAATATATGACCGAGGAGACACTGCTGCTGGTGGCTGTGGGTCTCTGCTTCGGCATGGTGGTGCTGGCGGCGCAGGTGGGCTTCAGCACCGCTCTGGGCGCTTTCGTGATGGGTGCCATCCTTGCCGAGACCATCGAGGCCGATGTTATCCACCGCCTCATCACGCCCCTGAAGAATCTCTTTGCCGCCATTTTCTTTGTGTCGGTGGGCATGCTTGTGAAGCCCGAGGTGCTGGTGCAGTACTGGCTGCCGATCCTCGTCATAGCGCTCTGCATCATCGTCTTCAAGAGCATGGCTGCCACGGGAGGTGTGCTGCTCAGCGGCAAGCCGCTGCGCACGGCGGTGCAGAGCGGCATGTGCTTCTGCCAGATTGGTGAGTTCTCCTTCATCATCGCGGGCCTGGGCATGAGCTTCGGCGTCATCGACGAGAACCTCTATCCCATCATCGTCTCGGTGTCTATCCTCACCACCTTCGTCACCCCCTACATGATCAAGGGTGGCGCCCCTGCCTTCAGCTGGCTGGACAGCCACCTGCCGGAGCGCCTGAAGCGCCACCTGGAGCATTACAGCAGCCATTCGCACAGTGCCGACGACGGTCCCGCCATAGGCACCTTTGTGCGCAAGCAGCTCACGGGTATCCTGCTCTACGGCACCATCCTCACCGCCATCTCGCTGCTTTCCATCGGCATCGTCAGGCCTCTGCTCGACAGCCTTGGCGCCGACCTGGGGCTGCCGCAGATCTGGAGCCGTCTGATCGGTCTTGTGGGCACGCTGACGCTCATGACGCCGTTCCTGTGGGCTGTGGCGGTGAAGAATGTCAACAAGAAGCGTATCCGCGAGATGTTCGACACCTACCGTTTTAGCCAGGCCGTCGTCATCCCCTTGCTGCTGCTGCGCTACTTTGTGGCGCTGTTCACCGTGGGCACCCTTGTGGCGGGATATATAGACCTTGCGGTGGGCTTGCTGCTTGTCATAGCCATCATCGTGGTGGCCGTGGTGCTCTTCTCGCGTAGGGCCGACGGCTTCTACGGGCAGATAGAGGAGCGCTTCACCAAGAACTTCAACTCGCGCCAGGCTCAGGCGTCGTTCCATATCCCCGAAGGCATGGAGAACGAGTTTGCCATGGAGCGTCTGCGCATGATGCCGGCGTCGCCGCTGGCTGGCAAGACCCTCGCCGAGGCGCAGCTGCGCGAGACCTACGGTGCCAATATCGTCACCATCGAACGTGGTGAGAAGATCATCGACCTGCCCGGCAAGGACGATATCCTCATGCCTGCCGACGTGCTCACGGTGATAGGCACCGAGGAGCAGGTTGCGGCCATACGTGACGACATCGAGAAGGAGGCCGACATGCTGGTGCACGACCATTCGGCCCACGAGATGCACATGTACCGCTACCATGTCGAGGAGGGCGGTCCTCTCTGCGGCATGCAGGTGGGCACCTCCTTCCTGGCCACGAAGCACAGCGTGATGACCATCGCCATCGAGCGGCAGGGGCGCAAGATTGTCAACCCTGCCAAGACCACCATCTTCCAGCATGGCGACCTCCTGTGGTTCGTCAGCCCCGAGGAGCTCACCATTGCGGGCTTCGAGAAGAAAATGGTGGAGATATAAAAACAACGTAATGATATGAAAAGGACGACACTGATACTCACCCTCCTTCTGTTTTTTGGCGGCGCTGTGCGTGCGCAGGACGACAGGGGTTTTGAGATTGCCAAGAACCTGGAGATTTTCGCCAACGTCTACAAGCAGCTCAACGCGAACTATGTTGACGATGTGGACCCTGGCAAGACCATCAAGGTGGCCATCGATGCCATGCTGGCGTCGATGGACCCCTACACCAACTATTTCCCCGAGAGCCAGATGGAGGATGTGAAGCTGCAGCTGCTGGGTCAGTATGGCGGTGTGGGTGCCATGATCATGCAGCGTGGCGACAGCATCTACGTCAGCGAGCCCTACAAAGGGTTGCCTGCCGACGAGGCGGGCATCAAGGCTGGCGACCGCATTGTGGCTGTCGACGGCCAGAGCACGCGTGGCAAGAAGACCCCCGATGTGAGCAGCGCCATGCGTGGTCAGGCGGGCACCGAGGTGGTGCTGCGGCTGGAGCGTGCGGGGAAAGAGTTTGACGTCACCGTGCGGCGCCGCGAGATCAAGCTGCCGAATGTGCCCTACTACGGATATGTGGGTGAGCAGAAAGACTACGGATATATCAAGCTCGACGAGTTCACCGCCGACGCTGCCAAGCATGTGCGCGAGGCTTTTGTGGCGTTGAAGAAGGAGCAGCCTGCCATGAAGGGCCTCCTCCTTGATCTGCGCGGCAACGGCGGCGGCTTGATGAACGAGGCCGTCGACATCGTGAACATCTTCGTGCCGCGCGGCACGCTGGTGGTGGAGACCAAGGGCAAGGTGGCCAGCAAGAACATGAAGAGCTTCACGCGCCTGCAGCCCGAGGACACCGAGATACCGGTGGCTGTGCTCATCGACGGTGCTTCGGCGTCGGCCAGCGAGATCGTCAGCGGGAGCCTGCAGGACCTTGACCGTGCCGTTATCGTGGGACAGCGCAGCTACGGCAAGGGCTTGGTGCAGAATATCCTGCCTATGGCTTACAACAGCCAGATGAAGGTCACGGTGAGCAAATACTACATCCCCAGTGGCCGCTGCATCCAGGCCATCGACTATAGCCACCGTGACGAGCAGGGTCGTGCCGTCAAGGTGCCCGACTCGCTGAAGACGGCCTTCAAGACCAAGGGTGGCCGCACCGTCTATGACGGCTTCGGCATTGAGCCGGACGTCGAGGTAGAGCCCGACTACATGAGCAACATCGCCGTGGCGTTGGCGCAGAAGCTCTTAATCTTCGACTATGCCACGGAATATTACCGCACGCACAAAGAGATAGCCCCTGCCGGCGAGTTTGAGGTGAGCGACGAGCTGTATGCCGATTTCTGCCGCTACCTGAAGGAGAAGGGGCTCACCTACAACACGGTCACCGAGCGCGCTATCAAGGAGCTGCGCGAGGTGGCCAAGCAGGAGAAATACGACGCTGCCCTCGAGGGGCAGATGAAAGCCATGGAGGCAGCCCTCGAGGCGGAGAAAGCCACCGACCTGCAGAAGCACCGCGACGAGGTGAGCGAGATGCTCAAGGCGGAGATCCTCCTGCGTTACTACTATGACGCCGGCCGTATGGAAGGGTTGCTGAAGAGTGACCCTGTGGTGGCGAAGGCCATAGAATCGTTGGTGGTCAAGTAGATATTTTTTAGTAGAAGAGAGAGAAGTTGTTTACACCACGGGTACATAGAATCATCTTCCTGATGCTGCTGACGTTGCTTGGCGGCAGCATGGTGACGTCGGTCTTCATGGCCAACTTCGCCTGGGTGATGCTGGGTGTGAACTGGCTGCTGGAGGGCTGGTCGCGGCGGGAAGGTGGCCCCGGGCAATCTTTGTGGCGCGAGCGGTGGCAGATGGCCAAGGAGAGCCGTTTGCTGCAAGCCTTCGTGGCGCTCTACCTGCTGCTTATCGTCGGTATGTTGTGGACCGCCGACCTGCGCCACGGCATGGAGGTGCTGCAGGTGAAGCTGCCGTTGCTGGTGGTGCCTCTGGTGCTGCTCACCTCGCGACCTGTGACGGGACGTGCCCGTCGGCTTGTGATAGGTGCATACATAGGCACGGTGCTGGTGGTGAGCCTCATTGGCGTGGTGCGTCTGCTCACCATCCCGGATCTGCCGTACCGCGACGCTGTGCCCTACATCTCGCATATCCGCTTTGCCCTCAACTGCTGCGTGGTGGTGTATCTGCTGGTGGCAGGAGAGTGGTGGATAGGAGGTGACGGCCGTGGGCTGAAGTGGCGCACCCTCCGACGCATACTGTCTGCGCTTGTTGTGCTGTGGATGCTATGCTTCCTGGTGCTTCTGCGTTCCTACACGGGCTTGGCGATACTTATGGTGGTGGCGCTGGTGGTGATGCTGTTCTATTACCGTCGGTGGCTACCCATTATGTTATGGTGTTTGGTGGTGGGGAGTGTGACGTTTCTGGTATGCCGCGACGTGAAGGACTACTATCGCATGATCCCCCTTGCCACGGCGCCGTTGCCGCAATATACCGCTGCCGGCAACCCCTACCTGCACGTCAACGATGGTATCATAGAGAACGGCAACTACGTCTATAACTATATCTGTGACCAGGAGATGCGCGCCGAGTGGAGCCGCCGCAGCGCTGTGCCCTTCGATACGCTGACGGCGTCGGGACACAGTGTCCATGCCAACCTGATACGTTATCTCAATGCCATAGGCGCCACGAAGGACAGCGTGGGAGTAGCGATGCTCACGCCGGCGCAGATTGCCGCCGTTGAGCGCGGCGTCGCCAATCCTGTCTACGAGAGTCACGACCCTTTGCGCAAGATGGTATACACCCTGCTGCTGGAACGTGAGTTCTATGTTCACACCCAGGCGGTGAGAGGTTTCACGATGCTGCAGCGCCTGGAGCTGTGGAAAGCCACCTGGGATGTGACGGTGCATCACCCGTGGTTTGGTGTGGGTACTGGCGATGTGCTGGGCGCGATGGACCGTCGTCTTGCTGCCTCGGGCTCTGAGCTTGCCGGCAAGGGTATGCACAGCCACAACCAGTATCTGGCCTTGTTGGCGGCGCTGGGTGTTGTGGGTATGGCCCTGGTGGTGGTGCTGTTTGTGCGTCCGCTGTGCCGTCGACGTGGTGCCCTGAAGGCCGCGTTCACCCCCTTCATGCTTGCCTGGCTGGTTACCGTTGTTATCTCTATGCTCACCGAGGATACCCTGGACACCCTGATGGGTATTCTCGTCAGCACTTATTTCCTTGCATTCAGACCATGTACGAATACCACACGCTCGACAACGGAATGAAGATTATCCTCAGCCGCAACACTTCGCGGGTGACCTACTCGGGTGTCTACATCAATGTGGGCAGCCGTGATGAGGAGGGCATTGACGAGGGTATGGCGCATTTCATCGAGCATTCTCTTTTCAAAGGTACCGAACACCGCCGTGCCTACCATATACTGAACCGCATCGACGGTGTGGGTGGCGAGCTCAACGCCTTCACCACCAAGGAGGAGACGTGCGTCTATGCCTCGTCGCTGTCGACGCACCTGGAGCGCTGTCTGGAGCTCTTTGCCGATATTCTGTTCCACAGCACCTTTCCGCTGAAGGAGATAGAGAGGGAGCGCGATGTGGTGCTTGAGGAGATCAATGCCTACAACGATACGCCGTCGGAGCTCATCTACGACCAATTTGAGGAGTTGGCGTATGCGGGGCACCCTTTGGCGCACAATATATTGGGGTCGCGCCGCAACGTCAAGCGCTTCACGCCCGAGCGTATCGGTCGTTTTCTGCGCGAGCGCTATACGCCGTCGCGCATGGTGCTGACCGTCACGGGCGATGTGTCTTTCGACCGTCTGGTGCGTCTCTGTGAGCGTCACTTCGGTGGCTATGGCAGCTATCCGTCGCTTGTGGACCGCAGCCGCAAGCCGCAATTCCACCCCTTTGAACGCTATGTGAACCGCCACACCCATCAGGCGCACCTGTTGGTGGGATGCGAGGCTCCCGATGTCTATCACCCTGATAAGACGGCGTTCTCTCTTCTTAACAATATCCTGGGAGGCCCCGCCATGAATTCGCGCCTCAACGTAGCCATCCGTGAGCGCTACGGTTTCTGCTACAATATAGAGTCGCAGTATGTGCCGTTCACCGATACGGGTCTTTTCTATGTCTATGCCGGCGTTGACCTTGAGGCGTGTGACAGGGCGCGTCAGATCATTGGCGACGAGCTGCAGCGCATAGCCGACGAGCGGCTCACCGATTACCAACTGCGTGCTGCCCAGCGGCAGATGATAGGGCAGATGACCATCAACGACGACTATGGCATGAATGAGATGCAGAGTATCGGCAAGGCCTACCTTTGCTACGACCACGTGAACACCTTGGAGGAGATGACAGCCGACCTGATGGCCGTCAGTGCCGCCGACCTGCAGCGTGTGGCGCAGGAGCGCTTCTTGCCGTCGCTCTTCGGCACCCTCGTATATGGCAACCACTAAGATTGATTACTGTATTCTGACTGCTGCGTGAAAACTGCAAAGATATGATTTTTGACTATCCCTGGTACTTCCTGATCTTCTGTCTGCTGGCTGGCGTCGTCTATGCTGGTGTGCTCTATTTCCTGGGGTCGCGCTCTTTCAGCCCGCGGTTGCGGTGGCTCTTGGCGACGTTGCGTTTTGTGGTTGTGACGGTCATCGCGATGCTTCTTCTTGCCCCCACGGTGAGGCGCAGCGTCCATGAGCAGCAGCGTCCACTTGTTGTGGTGGCGAAGGATGTGTCGCAGTCGGTCGGCCTGTCGGCCGACTCCTCGTATACGTTGTCGTTGCCCTCGACAGACCATTATGAGGTGGTGGAGGAGACGTTTGGCGGAAGCTATACCGACCTTGCCGGCGAGATGAGTACGCTGTCGTCGCGCTACCCGGGTCGCGATATTGGTGCTCTGGTGCTTGTGACGGACGGTATCCATAACCGTGGTGCCGGTCCTTCCAGCGTTGCCGAGCAGCTCACCTTCCCCGTCTATAGCGTTGCGCTGGGCGACACCCTGCCGCGTCGCGATGCTGTGCTCACGGCCCTGCGCTACAATAAGATTGCCTACTCGGGTAACACCTTTGTCGTTGAGGTGACGGTGAATGCCACCCTCCTTGGCGGCCATCGCGCCACCCTCCTGGCGAAGGATGAGAAGGGTGGTGTGGTGGAGCGCAGAGAGGTCGTGTACGAAGGGTCGTCCTTCTCGCTGCCGCTCACGCTGTCGCTGCCTGCCGGTGACGCCGGCCTGCACCGTTACCAGTTGGCCTTGTCTGTGACGGAGGGCGAGGTTGACGAGAGTAATAACGTGATGACCTTCTATGTCGATGTGGTTGACTCGCGCCGCCGTGTGGCCATTATCGCTGCTGCGCCGCATCCCGACCTTGGTACCTTGCGCCGCGCCATCGGCAGCCATGCCGGCTACCGTGCCGATGTCTTCCTTGCCAGTGAGACGGCGCGCCTTGCCGCCGCGCTGCGCGACTCGGCATTCTCCATGGTGGTGCTGCACAACCTGCCCACTGCCACCCTTGCCGTACCCGCTGCGGTGGAGAAGATGCCTACGCTCTACATCGTGGGGTGCCAGACCGACCTGCCGCGCTTCAACAGCCTGCATACAGGCCTCGAGATTGTCGCCAAGAGCAAGAAGAGCAATGAGGTGACCGCTACCTACAACAATGCCTTCTCGCTCTTCTCGTACGGCGACGACGATGCCGATATCATGACACAGATGCCTCCTCTTGATGCCCCCTTCGGTGAGGCGCATGTCGGCGCTGGTGTGCAGAACCTTTTCACCGCCCGCCTGGGTACCATCGACACCCGCCAGCCCCTCATCGCCGCCACCACCCAGGGTGACGTGCACCGCTCTTTCGTGTGGGGCGAAGGTCTCTGGCGGTGGCGTCTGAACGACTATCAGCTGACCTCGTCGCACCAGCATTTCGACCGTCTGATAGGTCAGCTGGTGAATCTCACCGCTGCCTCTGCCGTGCGTTCTCCCTTTGTGGTGGAAGCCCAGAGGCTCTATCTCGACAGCGATCCTGTCGTCCTCAGCGCACAGCTCTACAATGAGGCGTCGGAGCCTATCAATGGTCCCGAGGCCGCCGTCACCCTCAGCGGCGACGGCTACCAAGCCGACTTTCTCTTCTCCCGCGACGGCGATGGCTATCGCCTTGCTGTGGGGCAGCTGCCCGAGGGGCTCTACCGCTATGCGGCACATGTCGAATACAACGGCCGCACCTATGATGCAACCGGTGCTTTCGCCGTCGAGGCCATGAACCTGGAGAGGCAGAACCTTGTGGCTGACCATGCCCTGCTACGCACTATCGGCGCGGTTACAGGTGGTGCCACCTATATGCCCACCGAGACAGCGGCCTTGGAGGAGGCCATGTCGACGTTGCGTCCTATCGTCTATTCCCACCGTCGCTTTGACGACCTGTTGTCGTTGCCGTGGGTGCTGGCGTTGATACTTCTTCTTATGACGGGCGAATGGTTCATACGTAAATATAACGGCACGCTATGAGAATGCCATCCTTTATACGCCGTTTCACCCTGGTGCGGGAATCCGCCACGCTCCTCTCTGGCAAGGTGGCGGCGCAGGTTATCACGCTGGTGGCCTATCTGGTCATCACCCGCCTGTATACGCCTGCCGACTATGCGCTCTTCAGCATTTTCTATTCTTTTATTGAGATCTTTGTGATCCTCTCCACCTGCAAATATGAGATGGCTGTGGTGGTGGCGCGTGACGCCGACGAATCGGTGGCGGTGTCGCGTTTTGCGCTACGCCTTAACACCGTTTTTTCTGCCGTCCTTCTGGCGGTGATCACGGTGCTCTACCTCTGTGATGCGTTGCCTGGCAAGAGTTCGCAGCTGGGCCTCTTGGCGTTACTTATCCCGCCGCTTGTCTTCTTCTCCGGGACCTCGCGCATCTATGCTTCGCTCTACAACCGGTGGCACCGCTATGGCCCCATAGCTGTCTCCGATGTCGTCAATGCCCTCTCTGCTGCGCTCTTCAAGATAGGTTTTGGTGTGGCTGGGGTGTTGCGTGCCGGCATGCCGTTGTCAGCGGTGTTAGGTCAGGCCCTTTCCAATGTAGCTTTGAGGCTGCGCCTGCGCACCCTGTCGCTTCCCTCTGTGGGGAGAGATGCCGCCGTGGCCGCCGCCCACCGTCATCGCAACTTTCCGCTCTATGTGGCGTCCAAAGACCTCGCCAATACCTTCTCTGCCAACCTGCCGTTTTTGCTGCTGGCCTTCTATTTCGACCAGGTGGAGATAGGTCTTTTTGCGTTGGCCTACACCTTTACCTTCCGTCCCGTCAATCTCCTTAACTCGGCCTTTGAGAGGGTGCTCTATGCCCGTGCTGCCGACCTGCAGCGTAGCCGTCAGCCGATGGCCCCCACCATCTGGCGATTCCTCCTTGCTGTCAATGCTGTGGCCCTTCCTATTGGTGTGGCGCTGTGGTTCTTTGCCGAGCCCCTCTTTGTGTTCTGTTTCTCGGAGCAGTGGACGGGATGTGGTGTTTATGTGCGCATGTTGCTCCCCTGGTTTTTGTTGTCGCTGAGCACCATGTCGCTGATGTTTATCCCCAACCTTTTCTCCAGCCAGCGTATTGAGTTTGCTGCCATGCTGGTGCTGTTGGTGCTGCGTGTTGTCGCTCTTGCCGTGGGAATAAAAATGGCAAGCTTTGCGCTTGCCATACACCTTTTTGCTGTGGTGTCCACCCTTGTTGTAGCGGGTCTGCTGATGTGGTACCTTGTGCAGGTGCGCCGCTACGACCGTTTGCTCTCTTGTTAGGAGATTGAAGTGAGGGTGCAGAAGTAGATTTGCGGGTCGTCGAGGCTCGAGCCTTTACCCACGGTGATGCGGTAGGTGGCGTTCATCTCCGTTTTGTGAGGTGTCAGGGAGAAATATTTCAGCTCGACTTCCTGTTCGGAGTTAGCGTAGATGGTGAAGGCGCTCTCGGAGACGAAGGGGCAGGGGGTGGCGTCGTAGCAGATATTGGTGCAGAGGATGACGCTATTCATAGCGCTGCTGCCGGCCACACGTTCCACTTTGACGTAGGTCTGCTGGTTTGTTTCGGTGATATTCTTGACTTTGACTTTCACGGAGAAAGAGCCGTTGTCGATGGTGTCGCCAGCCATCACCACCTCGCTGTTGTAGGAGATCTGGTAGGTGGTCGACTCGGTGAGGGGGGTGTTGCCGTTGTCGTCCTCGTCGTCCTTGTTGCAGGCGGTGAGGCCGAGGGTGAGTACGGTGACTGCGGCGATCAAGAGTTTCCAGGTGTTTTTCATGGGTGTGTGATATTTTTTGTTTTTGATGTTGTGTTCACTTGTTTTAGGGGGAGTATTAGTCGAGTTTCAGCACCGCCAGGAAGGCGCTCTGCGGCACTTCCACGTTGCCCACTTGTCGCATACGCTTCTTGCCTTCTTTCTGTTTTTCGAGGAGCTTGCGTTTACGGGTGATGTCGCCGCCGTAGCATTTGGCTGTCACATCCTTGCGCACTTGGCGTACTGTCTCGCGGGCGATGATTTTGCTGCCTATGGCTGCTTGTATGGCTACGTCGAACTGCTGACGGGGGATGAGGTCCTTCAGTTTCTCGCACATCTTGCGGCCGATGGGGTAGGCGTTGTCGACGTAGGTGAGAGTGGAGAGTGCATCCACGGGGTCGCCGTTGAGGAGGATTTCGAGCTTCACGAGCTTTGAGGGTTGGTAGCCGTTCACGTAGTAGTCGAAGGAGGCGTAGCCTTTGGAGATGCTCTTCAGTTTGTCGTAGAAGTCGAACACCACCTCGCCGAGGGGCAGGTCGAAGGTGATCTCGATGCGGTCGGTGGTGAGGTAGGTTTGGTTCTTCAGCTGTCCGCGCTTGTCCATGCAGAGTTTGATGACGGGACCTATGAAGTCGGCCTTGGTGATGATCTGGGCGTGGATGTAGGGTTCGTAGACCTCGGCGATGTTGTTGGGTTCGGGCATGCCGCTGGGGTTGTAGACATCCTTTTCGGTGCCGTTGGTGAGCTTCACTTTGTACTGCACGTTAGGCACTGTGGTGATGACATCCATATTGAACTCGCGCTCCAGTCGTTCCTGCACGATTTCCATGTGCAGCAGGCCGAGGAATCCGCAGCGGAAGCCGAATCCCAAGGCCAGCGAGCTCTCGGGTTCGAAGGTGAGGGAGGCGTCGTTGAGCTGTAGTTTTTCGAGGCTGGAGCGCAGCTCCTCGTAGTCGTCGGTGTCGACGGGATAGACGCCGGCGAAGACCATGGGTTTCACGGCCTCGAAGCCGTCGATGGCCTTGTCGCAGGGGCACTCGACATGCGTGATGGTGTCGCCCACGCGCACCTCCTTCGAGGTTTTGATGCCGCTGATGATGTAGCCCACGTCGCCGGCGGAGAGTTGCTTGCGGGGTTCCATGTTGAGCTTCAGCACACCGATTTCGTCGGCGTGGTAGTCCTTCTCGGTGCTCACGAACATCACGTGGTCGTTTGTCTTGAGGGTGCCGTTCATGATGCGGAAGTAGCTGATGATGCCGCGGAAGGGGTTGAAGACGGAGTCGAAGACGAGTGCCTGCAGGGGTGCCGAGGGGTCGCCTTTGGGTGCGGGGATATGGTCGACGATAGCTTGCAGGATGTCGGGTACACCCATGCCTGTCTTGGCGGAGCAGCGTAGTATCTCGTCGGGTTGGCAACCCAGGAGGTCCACTATTTCGTCGGCCACCTCTTCGGGCATGGCGCTGTCGAGGTCGATCTTGTTCATCACGGGGATGATCTCGAGGTCGTTTTCCAGTGCCAGGTAGAGGTTGGAGATTGTTTGTGCTTGTATGCCCTGTGTGGCGTCGACCACGAGGAGTGCGCCTTCACAAGCTGCTATGGCGCGGCTTACCTCATAGCTGAAGTCCACATGTCCTGGGGTGTCGATGAGGTTGAGGGTGTAGTCTTCGCCGTCTTTAGGGGAGCGGTAGTTCATCTGTATGGCGTGGCTTTTGATGGTGATGCCGCGTTCTTTTTCCAGCTCCATGTCGTCGAGCACCTGGTCCTGCATTTCTCGTTGGCTGATGGTGTTGGTCACCTCGAGCAGGCGGTCGGCCAAGGTGCTCTTGCCGTGGTCGATATGGGCGATTATGCAGAAGTTGCGTATGTTTTTCATCGCTGCGAAGTTACACTTAAAGGCTTTTTGCTATTTCGTCGGCCAGGATGTTGAGTTGCGCTTCGTGTTCGGGTGTGGCGGCGCTCTTTATGGATGTTGTCTCGCCGAGGATGGTGATGTCCTTCATCTGTTCCAGTTCGGTGCGCATCAGTTTGGCTGCTTGGGGAGCCCAGCTGCCGTTCTCGATGAGTGCCACGGTGCGTTGTTGCCAGCAGTGTGCCTTAAGGTCGGCGAGCAGGTTCTCCATGGGAGTGAAGAGGCCGTTGTTGTAGGTTGCTGAGGCGAGGACGATGTGGCTGGCGCGGAAGCACTCGCTCACCAGGGTGCTGACATGGGTGTGGCTGGCGTCGTAGGCTTTGATGTCCTTCACGCCGCGCTGACCGAGCAGGGTGGCCAGGCGCATGGCAGCAGCCTCGGTGTGGCCGTATATGCTGGCGTAGATGACGACCACGCCTTTGTCCTCTGGTTCGTAGCGGCTCCAGATGTCGTGTTTGCCGATGAAGAATGTCAGGTTGTCGCGCCAGACGGGGCCGTGCAGCGGGCATATCATGCGGATGTCGAGGGTGGCGGCTTTTTTCAGCACATTCTGTACCTGCAGGCCGTATTTGCCCACGATGTTGATGAAATAGCGTCGAGCGTCGTCGAGCCATTCTTGCTCGAAGTTTACCTCGTCGGCATAGAGGTTGCCGCTGAGCGCGCCGAAGGTGCCAAAAGCGTCGGCGCTGAAGAGCGTTTTGTCGGTGGCGTCGTAGGTCATCATCACTTCGGGCCAATGCACCATGGGTGCCATGGTGAATACCAGGGTGTGACGTCCCAGAGAGAGGGTGTCACCCTCCTTGACGAGCTGCAACTGTGCGGGCTTGTTGCCGAAGAATTGCTCCATCATTTGAGCGGCCTTGGCGGTGGTGACCACTGTTGCTGAGGGGTAGCGCAGCAGCAGTGAGGCGATGAGTGCGGCATGGTCGGGCTCCATGTGGTTGATGATGAGGTAGTCGAGGGTGCGTCCGGCGAGTGTGGCGGCCACATTCTCGAAGAACTGCTCAGCCACCGAAGCATCGGCGGTGTCGAGCAGGGCGGTTTTCTCATCGAGCATCACATAGCTGTTGTACGATATTCCGCGGGGGATGGGGTAGATATTCTCGAAGAGTGCGAGGCGGCGGTCGCTGGCGCCAACATAAATCAGGTCGCTGCTGATGGGCTGGATATTATGCATGGTGGTAGGTATATACATTTATATGTGTAGGACAACGAAAAAAGGGGAAGAATAGTATGTGGGGAGGGGAAAATACCCTTCATCGGGGCGCGAAGGGCAGAAGTCATAGATGATTAGGAGGTGATAAAAGGTGTTTTATGAGGGTTGAGTATGGTGTCTTGTTTTCTTGCTGGCGAAGGGCTGGATGGAGGGGTCGGAGATGCGACAAGATGGGAGCGAGATGGGAGCGGGTATGGAGCGGTCTTGGAGCGGGCATGGTGGGCGTATTGATAGACAGCGAGTTAGCGATTGTTAATTTCGGTTAAAAAATATTAATGAATCCTAAAATTGTTTTGTGGGAGGGGATGCAGTAAAAAAGTTGTATTTTTGCAGCATGATAGAAGTGGAAATCTGTTGCAACTCGATAGCTTCTGCCATTGCTGCCCGTGAGGGTTGTGCGGAGCGAATAGAGTTGTGTCAAGACCTTGAATGTGGTGGTCTTACTCCCGCTGACGAAGCCATAGCCTATTGTTCGCGTCACCTGGGGTTACGCACACATGTGTTGGTGCGGCCGCGTGCCGGTAATTTCTGTTACAACAGTCAGGAGCAGAGTGATATTATTGCCTCTATAAAGCGATGTCGTGAGTTGGGTGCTGCTGCCGTCGTGGTGGGTTTCCTCACTGCCGACGGGCAGGTGGATGTGGAGTTGACGCGACAGATGGTGCGTCATGCGGCGCCCATGGAGGTGACGTTTCACAGGGCTTTTGACGAGGCGCTGCAGGATCCTGTGGAGGCCTTGTGGGCCGTGGCTGCTGCGCGCTGTCACAGGCTTCTCACCTCTGGGCAGAAGGCCACGGCGATGGAGGGCAGTGCGACGATAGCGCAGTTGGTGGGTGCTACGGGTGTGGAGATTTTGGCTGGCAGCGGTGTGACGCCATCCAATGTGTGCCGGTTGGTGCAGGCCACTGGGGTGCGTGAGGTGCATGGCAGCTGCAAGAAGGTGCTTGATGACGGTAGTATTGTCACGGACGCCGCAACAGTGAGACAGATGATAGATAGAACATTGACCTTATGAAAAAGATAGTTGTTTTTGCAGCTGCAGTGCTGCTGCTTGCTGCATGTCGACATGAGACCCATTTCATTACCGACGAGACGTACTGTAGCGAGGTGCATGCCGATTACGAGGTCCGCATGGCGGATTATCCGATGGTGCATTTGCGGTTGGATACGCTCACCACCATGGAGCGTGAAGCTATGGAATTCCTCTATGCCTATATGCCGTTGAGCGATTTGGCTGATTACGAGCCGGAGTTCTATCTGCAACAGGTGCGTTATGCTTTTAGGGCTAGGGAGGAGATGCCGTGGGGGAAGGCGGTGCCGGAGGATATCTTCAGGCATTTTGTGCTGGTGTACCGCGTCAACAATGAGAACCTGGACAGTGCCCGCATGGTGTTCTACCGCGAGTTGAAAGACAGGGTGGGGGGTATGACCATGGAAGAGGCCGCGCTGGAGGTGAACCACTGGTGCCACGAGCATGTGGCGTACCGCGCCTCGGACAGCCGCACGTCGGCGCCGCTGGCCACGATGAGGACTTCGCTCGGTCGCTGCGGTGAGGAGAGCACCTTCACGGTCACGGCATTGCGCGCCGTGGGTATCCCTGCCCGCCAGTGCTACACGCCACGCTGGGCACACTGCGACGACAACCACGCGTGGGTAGAGGTATATGTTGACGGGGAGTGGAAATTCCTTGGTGCATGCGAACCCGACCCGCGGCTGAATATGGGGTGGTTCTCGGTGCCGAGTACGCGCTGCATGATGGTGCATACCAAGGCCTTCGGCAAGTACAAGGGCGACGAGGAGGTGGTGAAGAGCACCTCGCTCTACAGTGAACTCAATTTGCTCTCACATTACGCTCCCACACGGCGCGTCACCGTCACCGTGCAAAACGAGGAGGGCCAGCCCCTGGAGGGCGCCCAGGTGAAGTTCAAGCTCTACAACTACGCCGAATACTATACCCTCGCCACCGTTGCCACCGATGTCAACGGCAAGGCCTCGCTCACTACCGGCTTTGGTGACCTACTTATATGGGCAACCGATGGCGAGAGATACGCCTTCGAGAAACTGGATGTGCGTGAAGACAGCACTCTGACAATAACATTTAATTCTCAATCAGAACGAAAAGAACAAAAAGAAAGTTCTGATGGTTCTTTTAGTTCTGATTGCGATAAAAAT